>CAMVBD010000292.1 GCA_947165615.1 uncultured Clostridia bacterium
CCCCGACCTCGGGCTTGATTTTGACGCAGACGAGTTCAGGCTTGCCGTTCAGGGTCACGGTGACGCCGTCCCCGCCCGCGGAGCCGGAAAACTCGGTCGCTTCGACCTCCTCCTGCACCTTTTGCATGTCCTCCTGCATTTTCTGGATCTTCTGCATCATGTCGTTGCGGGAGCCCTGCGGCATTCCCTGAATGCGTGCTTTCATGAAAAATATCTCCTTTTAATTGGGTATTCTGTTATTGGTAAATTTGCAGATTTCGTTTTAATGTTATCCAAAATCCCGTGCGCCCGTGTACCCGTGCACCCGCCGCCGAAGGCGGCTTATACCCGCCGCAGGCGGTCTCAGGCTTCAAACTCGATGCGGTACGCCTTTCCCAGCGCGTTTTGGACGGGGTCATCAGACGGATCATGGGACTCGTAACGCGGATGATGAGCTTATCGCCGCGGATATAGGCCACGGAATCGGTAAAGCGCCCGACCATTTCGCTGTGCTCGCGTTCGATGGCCAGCACGATCTGCGACCAGGTCCTGAAGGGCAGCGCGCCGGAAAGTTCTTTGGCGATCTCGGCGTCCTGCCGTTCGACCTCGGCGACCGTTTTGCCGCTGTAACGCTCCACGAATTTATCTACGTCAAAGTTGGGATCGGGTCCGGCGGGGGCGGCGTGATCCTCCCCGAAGGGCAGAGATTCGTCCTCATCGGCGGATTCGTCCGGTCCGAAGGGCAGCGCCGCCCCTTCGTCCGGGGCGTCCGGCTTGTCCTGTGAAAAGAGGGTCTGGAGTTCGGCTTCGTCGATGGGCGCGTCGTCCTCCGTGTCAGACGCGAAAAGCGCGGAAAAGTCCGTCGTGCCGCTCTCCTCCCCAAAGCCCGCGAAATCAGATGCCGCGGGGGCGGGAGGCGCCGGAGGCACAGACGCCGGAGCCGGAGAGGGCTCCTGCTTTTGAACGGGGACGGGGCTTGCCGCCGGCTGTGCGGCGGGAGCCGGGGTCTGTGCGGCGGTCGGGATGGCAACCGGTTTTCCGGCGGAGAGCGCCGCGACGGCGGCCTCAAGTTTTGCGATGCGGGCGGAAAGCGCCGCGGTCGTATTGTCGTTTTCGGGCGAGCACAGGCGGATGACCGCCATTTCGGCCTCGACCCGGCGGTTTTGCGACGCGCGGGCGGCGGAGGCCGTATCCGTCAGGATCTGCAAGGCGTACAGGACCTGCTCTTTGGTAAAGAGGTCGGAAAGCGCCTGCAGGCGGCCGAATTCCTCCTCGGTGGAAACAATGAGATTCTGCGGCTGCCGGACGGTTTTGAGGATCAGAAAACTGCGGAAGCGGTCGGTCAGTTCGTTTAAGAGCCTGCCCGTGTCGCAGGAGGCGTTGTGCAGGTCGTCCAAAAGCCGCAGCGCATCGGACGCGTCGGCGCGGCCGATGGCCTCGACCAGTGAAAAGATCTGCTCGCGTCCCACAAGCCCCGCGCACGAAAAGACGGTCTCGTTGGTCACGTGCTCGTTTACGCTGATGCACGCGTCAAGAAGCGAGAGCGCGTCGCGCATGCCGCCGTCGGACAGTCGTGCGATAAGCATGGCGGCGTCCCGGTCAAGGACGGTCCCCTCCTCGGTCGCGACGTAGGTCAGCCGGTCCGCGATGACGCCGGGCTCGATGCGCCGGAAGTCAAAGCGCTGGCAGCGGGACAGGATGGTCGGCAGGATCTTGTTGATCTCGGTGGTGGCTAAAATAAAAATGACGTGCGCCGGCGGCTCCTCCAGCGTCTTTAACAGGGCGTTTGAGGCGTCGGGCGACAGCATGTGCACTTCGTCGACGATATAGACCCGGTACTTCGCCGTGGAGGGGGTAAAGCTGACCTCATCCCTGAGCGCCCGGATGTCGTCGATGCCGCGGTTGGACGCGGCGTCCATTTCGGTAACGTCCAGCACCGTTCCGTCGTCGATGCCGCGGCAGACGGCGCACTTGTTGCAGGGGTTGCCGTTTACGGGCGACAGGCAGTTAACGGCCTTTGCCAGTATTTTGGCGCAGGTGGTCTTGCCGGTGCCCCGGGAGCCGGTAAACAGATAGGCGTGGGACAGACGGTCCTCGCGCACCTCCGCCCGTAAGGTGGACGTGATATGGGGCTGCCCGACCACGTCGTCAAAGACCTGCGGGCGCCATTTGCGGTATAAGACCCGGTACACGGTCGGACCTCCCTTTCTCCAATGCGTAAAAAAATTTTGCCTCTGTCACACGGCGTGCAGGCAGACTGTGTCGCCCGGGGCATTCCGCTTAATGCTGCTCGGTTCCCCGCCTGACATGGTTCGCGGCGCTCCGCCGCACAGGACCAACACGCCGCATGACAGAAGCAAAATCAAATCGTAAAGTATTATACTATATCTTTCCCGGTTTGGCAAGTCTTTTTCACAAATATTTCTCTTGATTTTTGGTATAAAATATGATATGATACAATGACTTATAATATAAAAGAAAAGAAAGATAAGAACAATGACGATGAACGACGAAATTCGTAAGGACCTCAGGGAGCGCACGATCCGCATTACGGACCTGCAGTCGACCTTTGAGGGCGACAACGCCGTCGAGATCATGACCAAGGGCACGGTCGAGGGCCAGCCGGACGACTATACCATCTCCTACCGCGAGGACTTCGGCGACGGCATGACGAGCCTGACCCGCATCAAGGTCCGGGACCGGCGGCGCGTATCCATCATCCGGGACGGGAGCATCACAAGCGAACTGATCGTGGAAAAGGGCAAGCGCCACAACTGCCAGTACTCCACCCCCTATGGGGACCTGATGATGGGCATTTACGGCCTGAGCCTGCGCTCCGACATCGGAAGCGAGGGCGGCGAACTGAGCATGGACTACACCGTGGACTTCAACGGCGAACTGACCGCGCAGAAAAAAATGCGGATCACGGTCAGCGACTGAAACACAAACATAGAGGATAAGCACATGAAAGACATTCCGAAAATCGCACAGCGGCAGATCACAGACCTTGTGTCCGCCGCGCTGAAAAAAGCCGTGGAAACGGGCGCGCTGCCCGAGGCCGAGGCGCTTCCCTTTAACGTGGAAGTGCCTGCCGACCGCAAAAACGGCGACTTTTCCACCAACGCCGCCATGGCGAACGCCCGCGCCTTCCGCAGAGCCCCCATGATGATCGCAAACGCGATCCTCGAAAACATGGATCTGACGGACACCTACTTTGACAGGTGCGTTTCAGCCGGCGCCGGCTTTTTGAACTTCACCCTCGGGCAGAAGTTTTATTCCGACGTGCTGTTCGACGTCAAAGAAAAAGGCG
>CAMVBD010000293.1 GCA_947165615.1 uncultured Clostridia bacterium
AGGATCCCGTTTTCAAAGGAATTGACAATACGGTATCTCTCCAGAATATCACTTCTTTTTCGCTCCCGGATCGTCGAAAGCGAAGGATCGGCAAGATCCGCATCCGTGCTGCGCGTCCGTGTGCTGTGTGTGCCGAATAGACAAAGAAGCAGATCTATATTATTCGAAATACACAGATTCAGATCTTTTTCAACCGTTCCATCCGCCGCAACAGCGCCGCCATCCTCGCCTCCGTGCCCAGGGTCCAGAATCACGATAGAAGAGAATGTCTTAAATGCTTCCCGGGAAGCAACCGGAACGGCAGGATCCTGAATACGTATGGCGGCACAGACGATCAGGAGCAAACAGGACAAAACAAGCGGGACAAGGATCTTGAACTTCATTGACGACTCCCCCTCTTACAATCTATATGAGAGGGAACGCCGGATTATTTAAAGAGGCGTCTGACTTTGCCCTGCAGTTTTTTCAGATACAGATCCCGCAGCCTGCGGGCAAGAAAATCATAAACAAGCAGCACCCCGTTCATCAAAAGAAGGAACAGGCAGACAAACACGGTTCCGTTTGCAAACAATTCTTTGTAATCGACGCCGAAAACAAAGAAACAGAGTAAAAACGAAACAAGGATCGAACAGTTTACAAGCAGGATCTTCAGGCACCATCTGACAGATTTCAGACGGATTGTATTATCTAAAACTTCGGATACGACCGGATAGAAACCAAACAAACAGATATAAAAAACAGCGGCTTCTTTATCTGCGATCAAAATCAAAGACAAAAGGCTGACAGACACATATTCGCCGACGGCCCAGCCCAAACCGGCTTCATGGTATATGATGATAACAAAAAGACCGGCAAAAGCAGGAGCTGCGTACACCATAAACGGAGAAAGATAGGTAAGAAGCATGATACTGACGGAAAGAGCGGCTAACACGCCGCCCAGCGCAGACTTCGAACTCTCTCTCATTTTGCGAAAAACTCCTTTGGATGCTGTTCTTTTTTACTGTTTAGCGGATCCTGAGCGCGCGCAGAATCGCCATAAACCGATTCATAATCATTTTGATAAAGGCCAGAAGACCGGTTTTTTGAAGAAAAGTTTTTCCGGCATCGGAAACCTGATCGTCGAATACGGTGGAATGCCAAGCGGCGGCATAGGGACTGTCGGCGTCGTAAACCGGCGCCGGACCGTTCATGACGGTAAAGGTCTGCGTCCTTGCGCC
Source organism: uncultured Clostridia bacterium (assembly GCA_947165615.1). Lineage (GTDB taxonomy): Bacteria > Bacillota > Clostridia > Oscillospirales > Acutalibacteraceae > RUG806. The sequence continues at coordinate 1,218 of CAMVBD010000293.1, forward strand.
AATGGGCGTAACGCTTCCGACAAGCGAATAATTGACGGTAACGTCAACGGTTGACAGACTGTATTCCGGCAGAGTCCCGGTGATCGCAAAAGCATAACTTTGGCCGGGATCCAGATAAACGACTTTTGTGACGTTGATTTGGATGTCCGCTCCGTCAACCGCGACAGATGCGATCCGCATTTTATATTTTTTGGAAAGATTTGTGACAGTCAGCGCGCTGTCCTGACCGGACAAATACCCTTCAGCGGAACGATCAAACGCGGCATGAACGGAGTAATTGACGGCTGTGGAATCTTTGAACTGCGGGTATTCCTTAAACGTGTGAACGCTAATCAGATCATCCGCAAAAATCAACGTTTTGCACAAGCCGACCAAATACTCATCCTTCCACGTCATACCGTGAAAATACCCTGCAATAAACCAGGTCTGCTCCGGAAGCCATCCGGCGGAAGCATCGATTGTCATACCGGGAGACAGATGATTGTGTGTCGGATCGTCGCAGACAGTACCGCATGTCTTGTAGCCGTCATTGAAACGCAAACCGTACGGAGCCGTCAATGCGCCGGTGGCGGCGGCCACGGGAATGATGGCGTCCGATTGCTCCCTAAGTCCCGTAACACTGGGGCTCTCACTGCCTGCTACAATATAGATGTTCGCGCCGCGGTCAATACAGGCGCGGAGTTTTTCACCCATGGTCGGAAGGATCTGATAATGCCAGATGTCGCTCTTTTCAATGATCGCGGCGCTTTGGACGGGATCAAGAAGACTGTTTTTCAGATCATCGTAGTATTCCATGGGAACGAAATCCCACATGCTTCCCCAATATCCAACGATTTTTTTGACATAGTTGTGGACAAGACTCTTAAAGAGATCGTCAAGGATCCCAAGTCTGTTCGCTTTGACAAGCCAGTTGAAATCGGTCTCCAGCATCTGTCCGTTTTCGACAAAGACGACAAGTTCTTCCTCATTGAAATCGATTTTTTCACTCAGAACGTCATATGCAAGCGCGGCGCCGCCGATCGCGGGGACCGTCATAACGACGTTGTTGACCGCGTTCTTTTCTCCGTAAAGAGCAAGGTAGGCTGCGACTGTCTGTCCGCCGTGACTGACGGCGTAAATATTGACTTTGTCTTTTCCCGTGAATTCGCGGACGGAATCAACATATTTATCGAGCGCAGCGGCACAGTCTACCATGCCGTACCGAAAATCCTGTTGATAACTGAAAAGGAACCGGTTCCCGTCGTCTCCATACAACGTGCCGATATCCGCCATGATCTCCGCCTCGTGCACGTTGTCGCCGTTATAGTTTTCATACAAATAGGAAAACTGCGTATGCTCGGCGTCTGCGGGCCAGGTCGTAAGCGGATAAACGCTGGTTCCATCGGGATTCATCGCAATATACTGTGTAAGCCTGACCGTTTCACGACCGATTACGTCCGCTAGATATTTCGGCTGGCGGAAAGCGAGTTCGCCAAGACCGATCCCGATGCGGGCAATGTTTTTCAAAACGGCGGAAACGATGTCGTTACCGTCAACGTGCCAGACCTGTTTGCCGTCCAAATACAGATTTGAAGAGGAATAGCCGGCAACAATGATGGTCGGATACGTGTTTTCACTTTGTCTTTCTGCAAAAACAGCCGGTAAAAGTCCTGCAAAGAGAATCAGGCAGGCAAGCAGAATACTGATGATTTTCTTCATAAATAATCCCTCCGGGAAAAATGATTATAAACAGAGTTCGTGAGACGAGAGGACGCTTCCGGATGAATTCGTAAACATGATCAAAGCGTCACCCGTATCCGGATTCAATGAAAAAGCAGTACCGATTATACTGTTATTTTTGTGATACGGCATTCCTCCGAAAACACAGGGAGCGTTCAGCCCCATTTCGTTGTGTTCACCCTTTTCTGTAATCAGAAGCGTTTGATGAATGTGTCCGAACAGTCCGAGACGCGGTCGGAATCTCTCATTCATCAGAGAGACCCATTCTTCATAAAGTTCCAGTTCAATATCAAATTCGTGGACTCCTCCAGCGGAAACAAAGTCGACCCGCATGAAAGGAATGTGCGAT
>CAMVBD010000294.1 GCA_947165615.1 uncultured Clostridia bacterium
GTTTTCCGCTCCGCTGACGTTGCAGCCTGAAATACAGGCGTATCCCGGACAGAGAAACATGGTCGTGGAAAAGCGTTCGCCTCTCCTTGTTCTGCACCAGTACGCCCGTATCCTTCCCGACGGATACAGGGGAAGCCAGTTCACGATCGCCTGCTCCATCTCCAAAAGATCGCGGTTTACGTTATGGATAACGGTGATCCGCGTGCCGCCGGTGACGCAGAAGATCATGAGCGAAACCCACTTCGCCCGGAATGCGGGATCGGAGACCATCCAGTCCATATTCTGATCGGAGTACAGAAAGAGTTCCTTCTCTCCTCGCCTGACAACGTTTCCGAGAAAACGGATCACCGCGCGCTGAAGCCCTTCGATACCGGTATATGCTGATGAGCTCTCCTTCAATATTTCGCTGTCTGCCGCCTCCTCAAAGGAAAGCGGCGGCTTTTTGATCTCTGCGGAAAAGGAGCCGATCCGATCAACCAGGCTTTCCACGAACGGCGCGCTGTCCCCGCTCTCCGCGCTGAAAAGCCAGCGGTACAGCCAGTCAAAGGCGTTCTCCCGGTCGGAAAGCGTTTCCGCGGGCATCCCCGTCAGTTTGCCGAGCGCTGCCGTTTTCCCCTGTTCGCGTATCCGGTCCAGAAGCAGGGAACAGAGATCGTTCATCATTTTGGGATTGGCTTTCGGCGAGCGCAGGCCATTGCGAAACCGGCTGATATAGGAGGGATCGGTATTCATCGACCGACCCAGACGGATGTTGGAGAGCCCCGTCAGCTCCATCACTGCGCCGAGCCTTTCGCCGAATACCCGATACGGGATTTTGCCGGTTTTGGTGTTTTGTCCCGCCGGGCGATTGACTGCGGTATGTTCTCCATCGTAAAGCCATGCCATGATCCGCTCTTTGATCCTGTCTGCCGAGGTTCGGTCCTCGCACGAGATCAGTGTGCAGAGCGTGTCCAGCCGGTTCTTTTCGTCGGTGCACAGGTAGATTGCGCTGACGAGCCGACGCGCGCCGGCCCCGCCGTTCTTTGGGATCCTCGTCCCGCTCATGATATGGCTGATATTGGATTTATCGCACCTTGCCACGCGCGCAAATTCGGTCGGCGTGACCTCGAGCAAAGCGAAGATCTGACTAAGCTTTTCACGGAATATGTCGATCACCCCTCAAAATCTGCGCTGTCTTTTAGTATACCACAAAACCGCGCGAAAACAAGCAATTGACACAAAATTTTTCAATGACAAATTCTTGTCAACTCTTGCGTCTGTCCGGGACAGTAAGATATAATGAGTATGAAACAAAAAAATAATGCTCAGTTCCGGCTTAGCGACTGGAGACTGGATGCGGAACAGGGAGGATTCATGGAAATGGAAAACGGAAAAACTTCGGTCGGCAGGCGGGTTCTGAACATCGTCCTGCTGCTGTTGAATCTCGCGTGTCTTATCTGGATCCTCGTCTCGTGGCGGGGGAGCAGAGCAAAAGGACGATCCTCGATTATTACCGGGACCGCGGCGTCGATGTGAGTGATTTTGAAACCATGGAAAACGACGGATCGGTCCGTCCGTAAGGGGAAAGGAGATCGTCATGGCAAAGAAATGTCCAGCGCTTGTCTGCGAATACTGCGGCACAAGCCTTTCGTCGGATAAACCGAAATCCGCCGCAACAAGCGAAGAAACGCGGTTCTGCTCCTCCTGCGGGAAACCCCTGGCTGCGGACGCCGCGTTCTGTCCCTTCTGCGGAGCGAAGCGAAACGACGTGGCTTCGGCTCCGATACAAGATCCGGCGGCAAGGCAAGTTCCCATTCCTCCCCGCACCCCGGTTTCTCAAGGGCTTCCCGATTATATGCAGCCCGGGTATCAGCAGCAGGTGCGGGCGGCGAGACAAGCTCAGGAGGCGGCTAAGCCGAAGAAGGGCAATCGCGGGCTGAGTATTTTCCTCGCGCTCGCGCTGACGGTTGAGTTCTGCGTCGCGGGGTTCAAGTATCCGGGGTTTCTGCGCGATAAATCGGGGACAACGGTACCGACGGCAGCAACGGTAACGGAGGAAGAAGATTATCTCACGATGGAGCTGACGGAGAGCGATTTCATCGTGAGAGAGGATCCGCAGGACTCCGCTTCCGCCTATGCCGGCGGGGTATCGTCCGTCGTGTTCGATACAGCCGGGGCTTTGTCGGCGGAAGATCGGACCGTCAGCCCGGACGCCCCCGAAGCGGCGTTCTCAAACGGCGTCTCCGTATCGTTCGGCGATTTCTGCATCTATGACGAATCCCGCACGCTCACCGTCGCGTCCCTCGGACAGAAGAGCGACGGGGACTACGACGCCGTCGGGTATGACATCAGGCTCGACGGGGGCGAGGCGGAGTTCGACGGCGTCGTTGCGGTGACCCTTCCCTATGACGCTTCGTGGGGCGAGGACGTGTTCATCCAGTATTTCAACGAAAAGACCGGCGCGTGGGAGATCCTCTACGCGGAGCCGGACGGAAACGGACACGTCACTTTCTTCACGGATCATTTCTGCGAATTTGCCGTTTTCAGGGACGCCGTGGAGAACGGGTACGGAGATTCCTCAAAGGACGTTCTGGAATTCAGCAACTACGGCGGGGACGAAAAGCTGAAGCTCGTCTCCGTGAACTGGGGCGCTCTCGCCGCGAAGATCCACGAGGGCAAGCTGAAAAACGAAACCGCTCTGACCCGACTGACGAGCAAGGGGGATCCCTATTCGAAGGAAAACATCCTGAAATCCTGCGGAAACGTGACGGGGCATCTCGACTTCCTCGCCAAGATCACGAAGGTGCCCGGCCTTTCCAAGAAGGTTCTCGGCCCGCTTGGGCAGATCATCGACGTCGGCAGTTTTCTCTATCAGGGACATGTCTACGGTTGGGACAAGGCGTTTCAGGACAACACGACGAATATCGCCATGTTCGCCGTCGGCGCGGCAAGCGCCCTGCCCCCTCCCGTAGGGCCGATCTGCGCGGCGATCTCCGGCGGGTACAACACCACGGATTCCGTCATCAGATACATCAAGTTCGACGGCTTCAGCGACGAGGCGGAGACGATCTACCGGCAGTTCACCCGGAACCAGATCCAGTATGACCGCAAGAAGGGCAAGGTTCTCTATGCGCCCGGCTCCACGAAATACGACTTTCTTCCCTGCGGCGAAACCGATCAGCAGCACAAGATGTGGAAGCTGGTGTTCGAGGACGCGGAGGCGCTCGAAAAGAACGGCGTCATGAGCGCGAACGCCTATGTCCAGCGCATTATGGACCAG
>CAMVBD010000295.1 GCA_947165615.1 uncultured Clostridia bacterium
TCTATGACTATCCCGCCAACGCCCTCGCGCGGGAACTGCACCCCGCCGTCCAGTTCCTCAAGGTCACCGAGGTCGTCCCTCACAGCGAAAACATGAAGACCTTTGTCCTCTCTCCGGACGAGGGCCGCGGCACCAAGGCGCTGGCGTGGTTTTCCGCCGGGCAGTACCTTGCCGTGTGCGCCGAAATCGACGGCAAGGTCTGCACCCGTCCCTATTCCATCTCGTCCTCGCCCGCCGAGACGCTCGAGGGGCACTACCGTCTGACCGTCAAGCGCGTGGAAAACGGCATCTTCTCGAATTATATTTTAGACAACTGGGCCGTAGGCACGCCGGTCGTCGCAAGCGCACCGCTGGGCGACTTTACCTATGAGCGCCTCCGGGACGCCAAAACCGTCGTCGGAATCGCCGGCGGGTCCGGCATTACGCCGTTTTATTCGTTTGCAAAGGCCATTTCCGAGGGCGACGAGGACTTTACGCTGATTCTCCTTTACGGCAGCCGCACGCTTTCCGACGCCGTCTTTTCCGACGAGATCAAAGCCATCGCCGAAAAATGCCCCAAGGTCAGACTCGTCAACGTCTTAAGCGACGAAAAAAGAAAGCCGAAGGGCGCCGAAAAGGGCTTTATCACGGCCGAACTCATAAAAAAGTACGCGCCCGAAAACGAGGCGTATTCCGTGTTCCTCTGCGGCCCGCAGGCCATGTACGACTTTGTGGACAAGGAGCTCGAAAAACTGCCGCTGCGCAAAAAATTCATCCGGCACGAGCTGTTCGGCGAGTACTTCCATCCCGAGAAAAACGCCGACTATCCGGCGGGGGTCGCCGACTCCTTTAAGATCACGGTGCGTCAGGCCGGAAAGGAAACGGTCGTGACCTGCCCCAAGGACACGTCTCTTCTTCGCGCCATGGAGGGCGCGGGGCTGACGGTGCCCTCCGACTGCCGCTCCGGCAAGTGCGGCTGGTGCCATTCGCAGCTGCTCTCGGGCGAAGTGTACGTCCCCGAAAGCGTGGACGGCAGACGGCAGGCCGATAAAATTTACGGCTACATCCATCCGTGCTGCTCCTTCCCGCTGTCCGACTGCGTGATCGACGTGCCGCCCATGCCGCATATGTGAGCGGCAGACACGTTGTGAAAGAATAAACAAAAAAGAAAAAAGATGAAATACGGGAACTGCGGTTTGCAATCGTAAAAGCGCGGCTCGTGGCTCGCGCCGCCGGATTTCATCTTTTTTTTTACAAAAAAACGCCCAGCGCGGCGCCTTCCGTAAGGAAGTGCGCCGCAGCTAAATTCGCCTTGCGGCGAGCTGAATTGACCTGCGGTCAGCTAAATTCCCTTTGGGAGCTAAATTCGCTGCGCAAGCTTGCGGGCGAATTTAATTTAGCTGAAAACCGCAGGTTTTCAATTTAGCTGAAGCCGTGAGGCTTCAATTTAGCTGTGAGCGTCAGCGAACAATTTCGCTCTTTACTGCGCCGGATAAAAGCATATCAAACAAGTATTTCCGGTTTCTGAAATGATATAACCCACTATGACACTTTCAAATTATGAAAGTTGACAAGTGGGTCGGTTTTTCTTCCTTATGTCAGGCCCCCCGCGGGGCGTTTTTTGGGATCGGGTTTACAGGTTTTTCAGCAGCCGTCCGGCTGTTACGATTTCCGCGGGAAAGTCGATGCAGGCGGCTTCCACGGAGCAGGTCTCGGCGCCGGCCTCTTCCAGCGCGTCCACAAAGCCCTTGTAATCGACGGCGTCGGGGTCGGAGGGGAATTCGCGCTTGATGCCCCGGTCCGAGAAGGGCTGGGAGATATGCCCGTGACGGATGACGCCCTTTAAGAAGCGGATGTCGTCGTACGTCTCGTCCGGCTTCATGTGGTAGATGTCCGCGAGGAGTTTCACGTTGTCGCGGTTGACGGCGGCGGCGAGCATGGCGCCCTCCCGCAAAGAGTTTATCATGTTGCACTCACCGAAGCGCAGGGGCTCGATGCACACGGTCACGCCGTACTCGGCGCACACGGGTCCGATGACGTCCCTCAGCGCCCTGATCAGGCAGCGCACGCCCTCGGTATACTCCATGCCGTCGGGGAGCCGTCTTGCCCAGCCGGAGCCGAAGGACACGCGCTTCAGGCCGAGTTTATACCCGCGCTTCAGGCCGGCTCTCAAATACGCCTCCAGCGCCTTGGGGTCGTAGCCGACGGTCAGCGGCAGCTCGCCGGGGACAAGGCAGTAGCCCGCCTCCATTTTCAGCCCGTTTTCGGACAGGGCCTGTTCCCACGCCGCGAACGCGTCGTCGTCCATGCGGGCAAGGTCGATAAAGTTTGCCTCCACGTAATCGAGTCCCGCTTCCTTTACAAAGCGGACCTGCTCCGGTTTCGTGGGGGGAATGCATACGCCGTATCTCATGTTTTTTCTCCTTTATGCTGTGATCTCGCTGTTGCGTACGTTCAAAATCTCAAATGCGCCGCTTTCTTTCAGCGTTAATTTCGTATAGCCCTGCAGCCAGTCCTTTTCCTCCCAGCCGAGTTTGGACGCGGTCGTGTAGGACCCGTAGCCCGACGGCTCGATGTAACTGAGCAGGATCCCCTCGTACTGCAGACGGAAGTTGTTCAGGTGGTCGTGTCCGCAGAACACCGTCTTTGTGGAACCGGATTTTGTAAACGCCGCAAACAGGCCGGTGTCGACATCGGAGGCGCACACGCCCTCGTTTTGCTGCCCGAACAAAAAGCCGACGCCCTCTTCCACGGCTGTTTCCATCTGCGGCAGCGGGTGGTGCAGCACCGCAACGGAGGGACGCAGACCGTACTTTTCCTTGGTCTCGGCGGCCTTGTTTTTGTACCATGCCACCTGATCGGCGCGCACGCCGTCGGTGACCTTGTCGTCCTTTGAAAAGCCGTATTCGGCTTTGCGCCCGTCGCTCATCATGTCAAAGGTGTCAAAGAAGTAAAACGTCTGCATCAGGGTCCCGTCCGGATTCTCGATGTGGATGGCGTAGTTGCAGTCGCCGGTCGCGCTGTCAAGGCCGCGGCGCATCAGGCAGTGGTCGAAAGACGCAAAAACGTCCACCATTTCGCTTCTCTTGATGGAAAAGAAGTTGTCGCCCTCGTGGTTGCCGAGGACGCCCGCCCAGTACACGCCGAGTTTTTCAAAGATCTCGCCGAGCTGTTCGCTTCTGCGGCGGTTGAAGGCGGAGGTGACGTTGTCCCCGCCAAGCAGTACAAGGTCCGGCTTTTCGCGCTG
>CAMVBD010000296.1 GCA_947165615.1 uncultured Clostridia bacterium
CGGCGCCCGGGCGCGGGATCTACGTTGCCGAAAAGCGCGGCCTCCGGCTCGGGGGCGTCAGTCTGATGGGCAGAGTGTACATGGATCAGGCGGAGGATCCCTTTGACGCCGCGGACGCCGCAGTCAAAGACCTGAAGGAGCAGGGGATCAAAACCGTCCTCGTCGACTTCCACGCCGAGGCCACCAGCGAAAAAAAGGCCATGGGCTTTTATCTGGACGGCAAGGTCAGCGCGGTGTTCGGCACGCACACCCACGTCCCGACCGCCGACGCGCACATCCTGCCCGGCGGCACGGCCTATAGCACCGACGTCGGCATGACGGGCGTCACGGAGTCCGTGCTCGGGGTCTCGGTCGACTCCGCGACCGCCAAAATGCGCACCGGCCTGCCCGTGCGCTTTGAGCCTGCCGAGGGCGACGCCGCCATGGACTGCGTCATCCTCGAGACCGACGACAAAACAGGGAGGGCGATTTTTGTTGAACGCTTTACGCTGTCATAACCGTTTTCTGCAAATCCTCTGCCTCGTGCTCGCGGGGCTTTTTATCCTGTCCGCCTGCGGGAAAGAAACGCCCGTGGACGAACTGACGCAGCCGGAGGAAACCACAGCGGCGACAGAGGTCCCCGCCGGCGCCATATCGGCGCCCTATACGCTTTTGGACGCGATGAACCCGTTTTACATGGAAACGCTTGTAAACGCCTCGCTGATAAGCCTTTTGTTTGACCCCCTGTTTACGCTGGACAGCGGCTTTATGCCGGTCCCCCTGACGGCGACGTCGAGTGAAAACAACGGCACGTCCCTGACCGTGCAGCTCGAGGATTCCCTTGTCTTCTCGGACGCGTCGCCCCTGACCGCCGCGGACGTCGTCTACTCGTTTGAAAAGGCCGTCGGCTCCCCGCTGTACGGCGAATCGCTCAAAAGCATCGTTTCCTGCGCCGCGACAGGCGTCAGCACCGTGGAATTCACCCTGAACAGCCCCGACGTCAACGCCGTAAACCTGCTGACTTTTCCCATTGTCAAAGCCGGCACCGCGGAAACGTCGACCGAAGTCCCCGTCGGCGCAGGACGTTACGTATTTGTCCGGGAGGACGGCCGGGCGCTGCTGCGCGCAAACCTGCGCTATGCCGGCGGTGTGCCCAAGATCGGCACCGTGCGCCTCAGAGAAATCACCGAATCCGCGACCCTGATGCACATCCTGAACGTCGGCGGCATCGACTGCTTTTACACCGACCTGTCCGACGGCGTCGCCAAACGCTCCTATGCCGGCTCAAACGAGGTCTATCTCAACGAACTCGTGTTCCTCGGCGTCAACCATATGAACGGGGACCTGAAAAACGCGGAGTTCCGCAAGGCCGTCAGTCTCTCCCTTTCCCGCAGCGCCATTGCCGCCAACGCCTTTGTTTCCCATGCCCGGGCGGCGCTCACCCCCTTCAACACCTCGTGGGAACTCCTGTCTTCTCTGCCCGCCGCCGGCAGCACGGAAGCGGACCCCGCTGCGGCGGACGCCCTTCTGTCCCGCCTTGGCAGCGGCGTGGGCGGGGTAGAGACCCGTCTGACCATGCTTGTCAGCGCCGACGCGGACGCCTTTGTCAAAACCGCCGCCGGTCTGATCGCGGAGGAGCTGTCTTACGTCAATATCACGCTTGACGTCTTGTACCCGAACGCGGACCTGTTTAAACAGATGCTGCGGGAGGGCAAATTCGACCTCTATCTCGGGCAGATCCGCCTGACCAAAAACATGGACCTCTCGCCGTTTTTCTCCGAATACGGCGCGGCGCGCTACGGTATGGATCTCGACGCCATGGATCTGGATGAAACGTACTTTGAATATAAAAGCGGCGGCAGGGAACTGGAAACGTTTTTGAATTCCTTTGCCGAACTCATGCCCTTTATCCCGCTGTGCTACCGCAACGGGCAGTTTTGCTATTCGCGCGTCATCCGCTCCGCCATCCAAAGCACGGAGGACCGCCTGTTTTATAACGTGGAGGAGTGGCTGGTATGACCCCGGACGTCAAAACCGTCATCGAACGGCAGGACGAACTCTTATCCCGCGAGCGTTTCGACGAGGCGGGAAGTCTTTTGTATGCGGCGCTGGAAACGTTTCTTGCCGAGGGGGACGTGCTGTCGGCCCTGAGTATCTATAACGAGATCATGGGCTACGAGCGGCAGTACGGCACGAATGAAAAGGCCGTCGAAGCGGCAAAGACCGTCCTGCGCCTTTTGGAAGAACGGGATATGACCGTCAGTCAGCCCGCAGCGTATTTGTACCTCAACTGCGCCACGGTCTTCAAAAACGCCGGGGACGAAACGACGGCAAAAGCCCTTTACGAAAAGGCGGAACCGAACTTCCGCCGCTTTTACCCGGCGGACGCCCCGGATTTTGCGGGACTTTACAACAACCGCGCCGCCTGCTTCTGGCATGAAGGCGACTGGCGCACGGCGGCCTATTACTACGCCCGCGCCGCCGAGATCCTCACACGCTGCGGCGAGCACTGCGACCTTGCCGTGACGTATTATAACCTTGCGGAACTCTACGCCCGGTTCGATCCGCTTTCGGGCGAAAGCGAACGGTACGTCGAGCGCGCGAAAAGGGCCTTTGACGTGCCCGAAAAGGACCGGGATTCCTATTACTACTACACCTGCCGCAAGCTTTCGGCGTCGGCCGCGGCGCTGGGGTATTTTGCGGATGAGGAAGATTACAAAAGAAGGGCGGACGCGTATTATGGGCGCGCTTGAAACCAGCCGTCGGTACTATTTTACCTACGGCGAACCGATGCTGAAAGCCGAATTCCCGGACCTCTTCCCGCGTCTTTCGGCCGGCGTGTTCGGACAGGGGAGCGAAAACTTCGGCTTTGACGATGAAACCAGCCCCGACCACGACGTGGACCCGGGCTTTTTCCTCTTTCTGGGCGAAAGCGATTATAAGGAATGGGAATTCCGCCTGTCCCGCGCCTACGACCGGCTGCCGAAATCCTTTGAGGGCCTTTCGGTCATCGGCGACTCCGCCTACGGCACCTCCCGCCACGGGGTCAGAGAGATCGGGGCGTTTTTTAAGACCCTGACGGGGCTCGACACGCTGCCGAAAACCAACGGCGAATGGCTGTCGATCCCGGAAGCGAATCTCGCCTGCGCCGTCAACGGGGAAATCTTTTACGACGGCCCCGGCAACGTCACAAAGATCCGGGCGTACCTTTCCAAAGAGCCCGAGGACGTGCGGCTGAAAAAAC
>CAMVBD010000297.1 GCA_947165615.1 uncultured Clostridia bacterium
GCCACATGAAGTGACCTTCGTCGTCCTTGCGGAACCAGTTGACGTTGAAGATCTTGGGCGCTTTTTCGGGATCGAGCGTTTTGCCGATGTCGACCCAATGCTGCCAGTAGTCGGCCATGTTGTAGCCGCAGAACGGAAGCATGGCCATGGGATCGCGGCGCACGACGCCGACGGCGCCGGCAGCGGCCGCTGTGGTCTCAGACGCCATAATGGAGCCGACGAATACGCCGTTGTTCCAGTCTCTGGACTGATACACTAGCGGAGCGAGCTTTGCTCTTCTGCCGCCGAAAACGATTGCGGAGATCGGTACGCCCTGCGGATTTTCAAATTCGGAGGACAGGCAGGGGCAGTTGACCGCGGGCGCGGTGAAACGGGAATTGGGATGCGCGCCCTTTTCGGTGCTCTCCTTGCCGTTCCAGGGATTGCCCTTCCAGTCGATGGCATGCTCCGGCGGATTCTTGTCAAGGCCTTCCCACCACACCGTATTGTTGTCGAGATTGTGGCAGACGTTCGTAAAGATAGTGCCCTTCTGGGTGGAGATCAAAGCGTTGGGATTGGACTTCATATTCGTACCGGGCGCAACGCCGAAGAAGCCGTTTTCGGGATTGATGGCATACAGTCTGCCGTCCTCGCCCTTGCGGATCCAGGCAATGTCGTCGCCGACGGTCCAAACCTTGTAGCCGGCCTTTCTGTATCCCTCCGGCGGGATAAGCATGGCGAGGTTCGTCTTGCCGCAGGCGGACGGGAATGCCGCGCAGACGTACTTCTTTTCGCCGTCGGGCTTTTCGACGCAGAGGATGAGCATGTGCTCGGCCTGCCAGCCCTCGTTTTTGCCCTGATAGGAGGCGATGCGAAGCGCAAAGCACTTTTTGCCGAGAAGGACGTTGCCGCCGTACGCGGAGTTGACGGAGATGATGGTGTTGTCCTGCGGGAACTGGCAGATCCAGCGCTTTTCGGCGTCCACGTCGCACTTGCAATGCAGTCCGCGTACCCAGTCGTCGGAATCGCCGAGCACGTCCATGACCTTTTTGCCGACTCTGGTCATGATGGCCATGTTCAGAACGACGTAAATGGAATCGGTCAGCTCGATACCGATCTTGGAAAAACGGGAGCCGACGGGGCCCATGGAGTAAGGGATAACGTACATCGTGCGGCCTTTGTAGGAATCGCGGGCGATGTCGTAAAGCATTTCGTAGCACTTATTGGGCTCCATCCAGTGGTTGGTGGGACCGGCTTCTTCCTCGGTGGGGGTGCAGATGAGCGTTCTGTCTTCCACGCGGGCAACGTCGTTGGGCTTGGTTCTGTGAAGCAAGCAGCCGGGAAGCAGTTCCTCATTCAGTTTGACCATTTCGCCGGTAGCGATGGCTTCCTGACGCAGGGCCTCAAGCTGTTCTTCGCTGCCGTCGATCCAGACGATGGAATCGGGCTTGACAAGCTGCACTTTTTCATCGATCCAGGAAAGGATCGACTTGTTCGTAGTAAGGGCCATAGTGTATCTCTCCTTTATGTGGTTTGAAACCATATTCATTTTTATATTATCATATTGACTAATTTTTGTCAATATCCATACTGGCGATCGCGTTAAGTTTCAGACCGGCTTTGTTTCCCGCAAGATACTCGTAATATGCCTGACTGCCGATCATGGCCGCGTTGTCACCGCAGTATTTGAGCAGCGGCATATATAACCGCACGCCGCGCTTTTTGCACAGTTTTTCCATTTCCTTTCGCAGCACGGAATTCGCGGAAACGCCGCCGGCGATCACAAGTTTTTGATTCCCCGTCAACGAAAGCGCCGCGTCGGTCCTTTTGCAGAGAAGTCTGACGACGGCCGCCATAAAGGACGCGCCGAAATCCTCCACGCTGATCGACTCCCCTTTTTGTTCTGCATGATGGATCGTGTTGATCGCAGCGGTCTTCATGCCCGAAAAACTGAAGTCGAAGTCGCTTCCGTCCACTTTCGGCATCGGAAAGGAATATGCTTTCGGATTGCCGTTTGCGCAGGTTTTGTCCATGTTCAGTCCGCCGGGATACGCAAGCCCCAAAAGTCGGGCTGCCTTGTCCATGGTCTCCCCCGCCGCGTCGTCGCGGGTACGTCCGATCACGTCAAATACGGTGTAATCCTTCACGTTTACAAGATGCGTATGTCCGCCGGATACGATCAATGCAAGAAACGGCGGCCTGAGGTCCGCATGCGTGATATAATTCGACGCGACGTGTCCTCTTAAATGATGGACGGGGATCAGCGGCAGACCGGTGGAAAAGGATAAGCCCTTTGCGAAATTGACGCCGACAAGCAGCGCGCCGATGAGCCCCGGCGCATACGTGACAGCAATCGCGTCGATATCCGAAAGCGTCAGATTGGCGTCATCAAGCGCCTTTTGACAAACCGCGGAAATGTTTTCACAGTGCCTGCGCGACGCGATCTCCGGCACGACGCCGCCGTACAGAATATGCTCCGGTACCTGTGAAGCGACGACGTTGGAAAGAACCTTTCGTCCGTCCTCCACAACGGCGACGCCAGTATCGTCGCAGGAGCTTTCAATTGCAAGTATTTTCATGTTTCTTCCTCGTTCAAGTATCGCGTATAAATCGCGGCGTTTTCCTGCGGGTGCGCATAGTAATCCCTGCGCTCCCCGAGACAGGAGAACCCGAAGCGTTCATATAGATTTCTTGCCGGCGTGTTGGAAACGCGAACCTCCAGCGTCACAAACTCACAGCGCATTTTTTTGGCTTCACGGACCATCTCCTGCAAAAGCAGGGAGCCGATCCCCTGTCGGCGGCAGTCCTGCCGGACTGCGAGATTTCCGATATACATTTCACCGACTACCGTCTCTGCGCTGATATAGCCGGCGACCTCTCCGTTTTCCTTTTCACAGACAAGGAACAGGGAAATCGGATTCTCCAGTTCACGGCGCAGCGTCTCCATGCTCCATGGATCGGAAAAGGTCGAGTTCTCAATCGCGGCGATCTCGTCCAAGTGTCTTCTGTTTGCGGATACGATGTTCATTTTTACCCCTTTGCCTCATACCAGGTCCTGCCGATGCCGACGTCAACGGAAAACGCGACCTTGAGCTTCACTGCGTTTTCCATTTCTTCCTTCAGGATCTCCGCAGCGCGCCGGGATTGGTCCTTCGGCGCTTCCAGGATCAGTTCGTCGTGTACCTGCATGATCAGCCGCGTTTCGGGAAGTTCCCTTGCAAGACGCTCATAGACGCGGATCA
>CAMVBD010000298.1 GCA_947165615.1 uncultured Clostridia bacterium
GCGGCGCTGGACGTCCCCGAAAAATGGACCTATTACTGCTGCGGGCAATACGAAAACGAACTGCCCAACCGCTTTTTCGCCATGCCGGGCATGCGGACCCGCATCCTCGGCGCGCTGCTGTATAAATACGACTGTAAGGGCTTTCTGCACTGGGGCTTCAATTTCTATTATACGCAGTATTCCCTCCGCGAGGTCGACCCCTTTACCGAGACCGACGCCGGCGGGGCGTTCCCGTCCGGGGACTCGTTTACGGTCTACCCCGGAAAGGACGGCGAGCCGCTGCCGAGTCTGCGCGAAAAGGTGTTTTTTGACGCCCTGCAGGATTACCGGGCGCTGAAAGCCCTTGAGGAGCGGCGCGGACGCGGTTTTGCGCTGGCGCTGCTGCAAAATACCCTCGGCGACGTCCGCTTTACGTCCTACCCCATGGACGAAGAAACGTTTTTTGCCTTCCGAAAGGCGCTGGTCACGGCGCTTGAAACCGAATAAAAAGGAGACTGACTATGGGACTGCTTTGGGCCGCGTACCGCAAATTCCTTTTGCACCGGTACGACGATAACGGCTACGTCAAATATTTTACTTATGAGGATTTTCCGGGACTTTCCGCCGAGCCCGCGTCTTTTCCGTCCGGCGGCAACACCCTCAAGGGGTACTTTTACCGCGGCGACGCGGAGCCTAAAGACGCGCTGGTCGTGTTTTGCCACGGCATCGGCGGCGGGCACCGGTCCTATATGACCGAGATCGACGAGATCGCAAAGGCCGGGTACACGGTCTTTGCCTACGACAACACCGGCTGCTTCGAGTCGGAGGGAGACGGCGTCGGCTGCATGAGTCAGTCGCTTTCGGACCTTGACGCCGCCGTGCGGTTTCTGAAATCCTCCGGCGTATTCGGACAGTACCGCCACGTTTACGCCGTCGGGCATTCGTGGGGCGGCTTTGCCGTCGGCAACGTCCCGCGCTTTCATCCCGAAATCGAAAAATGCGTCGTCATTTCGGGCTTTTTGTCCGTCAAAACGCTTCTGTCGGCCTTTACCGCCAAGGTCCCCTTCGGCAAGGCGGTCGTAAGACGCCTGCTGGCATACGAAAAAAAGGCCGCCCCGGACTACTGGGACGCCGATATCGCCGACGCGCTGAAAAACACCGGCACGCGGTATCTTTTCGCCCACTCTGCCGACGACCCCTCCGTCGCCTTCGCGCCGAACACGGGGGCTTTGCGTGAGCAATTCCCGGAGCACCTCTATCTTGTCTATACCGACCGCGGGCATAACCCCAACTACACCGCCGACGCCGCAAAGTACCTTGCCGGCACCTTCGGGGAATTCAACAGACTGAACCGCAAGGGGAAGCTCAAAACCCTCGATCAAAAAAAGGCCTTCTTCGCCCCCGTCGATTGGCGGCGGATGACAAAGCAGGACGCGGATTTCTGGCGGCAGGTCTTTGCTTTTTTCGCGGACTGAACCGATCAGGATAATACTGAAAACAGGCGCCCCCGGCGGCGCCTGCTTTCTCTTTTTGCGGAGGGAGATTTCTTTTTGAAGGAAAATCCGCCCCGATGGTTGGCGTCCACCGGTCTTCAAAAAGGTGAAACCCCGGCTTTCAAAAAAAGTAAAATTCCCTCTTGACGAAATAAAAACGCAGTAGTATAATAGAGACACTGTTCGGAGGCATAGCTCAGCTGGTTAGAGCGCACGGTTCACATCCGTGAGGTCTTGGGTTCAAGTCCCCATGTCTCCACCACACAAAAAGCGTCTTTTGTCTTTTGACAAAAGGCGCTTTTTTGAACGTTCTGTTCCGCTTGCGCGGAGCGCCCGGGGTCCCTGCCTTACAGCGGAAACGCGACGGCTTTGCGGTACAGGGTCGTGAGGATTTCGAGGAAGGCGGACAGGGACGCCCGGCGGTCCTCCCGGTGTGTGCACAGCACGCAGGAAAAGGTTTCCGGACAGTCGAAGGGGATCCACGCAAACTGCCCGCTGTGGTCGTTGAGAAAGCCGGGGGCGAGGCAGACGCCGCGCTCCGCCGCGACGTTTGTCAGCGTCGTGTCGTGGTCGGGGCTGTTGAAATACGCGATCTTTCCGGTCGAGATCAGCCTGCGCTGAACGGCACGCAGCGCCGGCGGGGAGCCGCCGCCGACCATCAGGGTCCTGCCGGTCAGGTCCTCTTCCGTGATCCGGTTCCTGGAGGCCAGCGGGTCCTCCCGCCGGGCGATCAGATAGACGCGGCTCACAAACAGGTCGTGGCCGGCGATCCCCGGGATAAGCCGGGTTTCCTCCTTCAGCGCGAACAGGACGTCCGTCTCGTTTTTAAGAAAGCCGTCCATCCCGCCGGTGTATTCAAATTTCGGCAAAATCTGAACGTGCGGGTATTCCTTCTCGAACAGCCGCATCGCCTCCGGCAAAAAGCAGACCGCCTCCCGCGTCATCATGCTGACCGAAATGCCGTCTTTGTACCGGGCGCTGAAGTTCTGCCCCTGCTCGACGGCCTGTTTTAACTCCTCCCGCATCCCGGTCAAAAACCGGACGAACTGCGCGCCCGCGGGCGTAAGCGCCGCGCCCCTGCCGCTGCGCGAAAAGATCTCAAAGCCGACCTCCTCCTCGAGGAGCCGGATCTGATAGGAAAACGTCGGCTGGCTGACGAACTGGTTTTCCGCCGCGCGGCTGAAATTCAGCGTGCGCGACAGTTCAATGCAGTAATCGATCTGTTTTGTGGTCATGGCGGCCTCCGTGTTATTTAATAATTCAATTGATTATAACATATTCGGATTGGATTTTTCAATACATCCGTGTTAAAATAACAGTGAAATGAAACACAGGAGGTTTTTTCTCATGGCAAACACACTGATCGCTTTCTTTTCCAGAGCGGATGAAAACTATTTCGGCGGCGCGATGCGCTACATCAAGGTCGGCAACACCCGGATCGTGTGCGACCTGATGCGTGAGATGATCGACGCCGACGTCTTCCAGATCGAAATGAAGACCCCGTATTCCCCGGTCTATATGACCTGCATCGAGGAGGCCAAAAAGGACCTGCGCGAAAAAGCGCGGCCCGAGCTTGCCGCGTACCCCGACAGCCTTGACGGGTACGATACCGTCATTCTCGCCTATCCGAACTACTGGGGGACCATCCCCATGGCGGTGGCGACGTTCCTTGAGGCGTACGATTTCACCGGAAAAACGATCCTGCCCCTGTGCACAAACGAAGGCAGCG
>CAMVBD010000299.1 GCA_947165615.1 uncultured Clostridia bacterium
GAGACCCTTATCTCTATGGAAGAAGACGGCGACGAAACGCTGCGGCAGGGCCTCAAGGTCATTCTGTTTGAATCCGAAAGGCTTTATTCGCTCGTGGAGGATCTTTTGGACTTCTCCCGCATCGAAAGCGGACGCATGAGTCTCAGGATGCAGAAGATCGACGTCCTCGCGGAACTGGACGAGGCGGTCTTCGTCCTGCGCGACCGCGCAAAGCGCGAGGGCATTGAGATCACCTATTCCACCCCCGACGATCCCGCGCCGGCGGACGGCGACCCAGACCGCGTCAAGCAGGTCTTTGTCAACGTCCTCGACAACGCGATCAAATATACCCCCGCCGGCGGCAAGATCTCGGTCGTCGCGTCCATGGACGCGAAAACCATCCGGATCACCGTCTCGGATACCGGCTGCGGCATTCCCGAAAGCGATCTGCCGCACGTCAAAGAAAAATTTTACAAAGCAAACGTTTCCGTCAAGGGCTCCGGCATCGGCCTTGCCGTGTGCGAGGAAATTGTGTCGCGCCACAACGGAAAACTCGTCATCAAAAGCAAAGAAAACGAGGGGACCACGGTTGAGATCTCTTTCCCGATCAACCCCGCGAATCAGACAGAAGGGAAATAACTATGGCAGATAAAAAAAGCTGCCCCATGGGGTCTGTCGGCGGACAGGCGCTCATTGAGGGCGTAATGATGAACGGCCCCGGCGGCTGCGCCATTTCCGTGCGCAAAACGGACGGGACCATCGTGACCGAAAAACAGGAATGGAAGCGCGTCAAGGATAAAGTCAAATTCCTCGGCTGGCCGCTCATCCGCGGCGTCGTCAATTACGTCGAGACCATGATCATCGGCTACAAAAGCCTTATGAAGTCCGCGGAACTCTCCGGTCAGCTCGAGGCGGAGGAGGACACCGAAAACATGTCCAAGCTCGACCGGTGGCTCAACGACCACATGGGCCCCAAAATGCTCGGCGTCATTTCGGCCGTCGCGTCCGTCCTCGCCGTCGGCGTCGGCGTCTTTCTGTTCATGTGGCTACCGACCTTCCTTGTCAGCATTGTGGACAAAACTTTTTTCGACATGTCCTTAAAGTCCTTCCACGGTCTGTTTGAAGGACTCATCCGCGCCATGATCATCGTGCTGTATATGTTCATCGTGTCCAGAATGCCCGACATCCACCGCGTCTTCATGTATCACGGGGCGGAGCACAAAAGCATCGCGTGTCTGGAAAGCGGAAAGGACCTGACCGTCGAAAACGTGCGCGCCTGCCGCCGCTTCCATCCCCGCTGCGGCACCAGCTTCATCTTTGTCATCGTCATCGTCAGCATCATCGTCTCTTCGATCGTCCTGCTGCTGTTCCCGATCCTCGGCGAAGCGAATATGCGCCTTGTGTGGATCGCGGTCAAACTCTTCGGCGTGCTGCCGGTCGTGACGTCGATCAGCTACGAATTCATCAAATACGCCGGCCGGCACGATAACGTCGTCACCAAGATCTTCTCCGCGCCGGGCCTTTGGATGCAGCGCATCACCACCGCGGAACCCACCGACGATATGATGGAGGTGGCCATCGCCTCCATCAAAGCCGTTCTGCCCGAGCTCGACGGCGCGGACTACGCCCCCGACGGAGGCACCGCGTTTTGAGCCTTACGTTTTCCGCGCTCTTAAAATCCGGGGAACAGACGCTTTTGCCGGTCTCCGGCACGGACGCCGCGTTTGAGGCGGCCGAACTGCTGCTTTTCGCCGCGGACATGGACCGCACAAAGCTTCTGCTTCGAAAAAACGAGGAGGCGGACGACGGCCTTGTCGCTGCGTACCGGGACCTTCTCTCCCGCCGTACGGCAGGGGAGCCATTGCAGTACATCCTCGGCGTCTGGGAGTTCTGCGGCTTTTCCTACGCCGTCGGCTCCGGCGTGCTCATCCCGCGGCCCGAAACCGAGGAACTGACCATCCTTGCCGCGGAGCAGATCAAAAAGCGGGGCGTCAAAACGGTCTATGATCTCTGCGCCGGGTCCGGCTGCATCGGGATCACCCTCGCAAGGCTTTGCCCCGGCGTCCGCGTTTTCTGTATCGAAAAATACCCCGCGGCGCTTTCTTTCCTTCGCCGCAATATCCCAAAGGAACTGAGAGACCGGGTGTTCCCGGTCGAGGCGGACGTCCTGCTCTCCCCGCCGGACGGCCTGCCCGCCCCCGAATGCATCGTCTCCAATCCCCCGTACATCGAAAGCGCCGTCGTGCCGACGCTCTCGCGGGAAGTCCAAAAAGAACCCCATTCGGCGCTGGACGGCGGAGCGGACGGTCTGACCTTTTACCGCGTGATCTTAAAAAACTGGGTCCCGCTGCTGCCGACGGGCGGTCTGGCCGCCTTCGAGTGCGGCGAAAAGCAGACGGCGGCGCTGTCCGCCCTGTTTGCCGGCGCCGGGACGTGCGATGTCCGGCGTGACCTCTACGGCAAAGACCGCTTTATTCTTTTATTAAAATCGTAACAGGAGAAAAACAGATGTTAGTGTCTTTACTCAGCGCCCTTCGCTCCGGCGGGCCTGTCGGTCTGGAACTCGGGATCCATTTCCTGGTTCTGGTTTTTGTAACGGGCATTTGCCTGCCCATCCATGAAAGCGCCCACGCATGGGCTGCGGATCGCCTCGGCGACGCCACCGGCCGTCTCAAGGGCCGCATTTCGCTCAATCCCCTGGCGCATTTGGACCTTTACGGCACGCTCCTCATGTTTTTGGTCGGTTTCGGCTACGCAAAGCCCGTGCCGGTCAATATGCTGAAGTTCAAAAACCCCAAGCGGGGCATGGCGGTGACGGCGCTGGCCGGACCCGGGAGCAACGTGCTCATCGCGGTGGTCTTTCTCTTCCTCTATGGCCTGCTGACCCCGGCGCTCTATGACAGCGCGGCGGGCGAGGTGGCGCTGGAGATGCTGGGCATGACGGCCTCGCTCAGCATGGCCATGGTGATCTTCAACATCCTGCCCATCCCGCCGCTGGACGGCTCCAAGGTCGTGTTCTCCCTCCTGCCGGAGGAAGCCTACTGGAAGCTGATGCAGTACGAGCGATACGGCTTTGTGGTGCTGCTGGTGCTGCTCTACAGCGGCGTCATCGACGGGCCGCTCATGTGGCTGCTGGAGAAGGGGATCGACCTGCTGGATCCGGTGCTCCGGGGCGGCTTTGAGCTGGGCAAACTGATATTTTAAGGGGATAG
>CAMVBD010000300.1 GCA_947165615.1 uncultured Clostridia bacterium
AAAAAGCCCGTGTTGTCGTAACGGTTCAAAAAGGGCACGGTCTTGTCCGAGACCCGTCCGGCGATCCCGCCGATCAGTTTCTGGACGGCTCTGTCGCCCTTGTCGATGAGTTTTTGCTTCAGGTCTTTTTCCTCGGCAAAGTCCTTTGCCCTTTGCTTTAGCGTGTCCATGGGGTTCTTCATGTCGCGTCCTCCCTGTATGCGGTCGGCTCCAGACGGATCTCCGCCGTCTGAAAGCCCGTTGTCGGTTCTTCTATATGGATCGTCAGCCCGTCCCCGGTTACGATAGCCGCCGGTATCGTCAGTTCGACCTCCGTAAAATCCTTCGGCAGATAGGGGTCGCTCTCCGTTTTTTCCGTAAAGCCTTCGATCGTTTTGCCGTTGACTGAAACGGACTGGTTTTTGAAAAAGTGCTCCGGCAGCCGGTAGAGCGTCAGCGTCAGCCGGCAGTCCGCGTCCTTCCTCGCCTTAAAGCGGCAGTCGAGCGTAAAGTGGTCGAACACGCGCATGAGGCGAACGGGGAGCGTCCCGTCGTTGACCTTCGGCCGGTCGCCGAGGTAATTGATGTAATAGTCGCCGGTCTGCGTCTGCCCCAGCGCTTCAAGGGGGTGCAGCGCAAAACTGAAATAGATGCCCTTTTCCGGCGCCGACGTTTTTTCACTGTCGTATCGCATCGCTTTTACGGGGTCGTCGCCCCGCGACTCGGCAAGGGCTTTTACATGCCGCAGACGCTGAAGGTCCGTGATCGGCAGATCCAAGGTTTCCAGTGTCGCGCCGCGCTCCGCGCCGTATGCATGGAAGCGGGCAACGTCTAACTGCATGCCGATCTCCTCGTACAGAAGCGAAGCGACCCGGTCGATCTCCCGCCGGAGGTCTTTCATTTCGGGCGTTTCGCCGTCCCCGGCGTCAAAGCCTGCCAGCAGCAGGCCGCGTTTTGCCTGCTCGCTCTCATATTTTTTCCGAACGAACGCGGCGCACAGCGAAAAGAAGTACAGACTGTTTGCCCGCCAGTCCCGATCCGTTTTGTCCGGCGTCAGCAGATACAGCGTAAACTCGTTTTTCGGATCGAGCACCGGGCGGTGGAACAGCCGCTCCGCGTTCAAAATGCCGGCCGTCCAGGTCTCAGCGTCCCGCCCGTAAAGATAACAGCGCGCGTAATCCTCCGTGATCTCCTCTGCGGAAAGCGTCGGGTCCCATTCCAGCATGCACCAGACGGCTTTGTTCACGTCATCGTTGACGCCGTCGGAATAGGTCACGCTTCCGACCGTAAAGGGCCGGACTTGGGCGGAGAGCGCTTCGTAATCTTTCGGGCGCGGACAGACGGATTCCCTGCCGAACGCGGTGTTATACACATAGGAGACGTTTTTCAGCGGATATTCGCACCTGACCGTGTGGCAGATATCGGGATAATAGCGGATGGGGAGGGAAGCGTCGATCTTTTTCCGCAGTTCCGGCAAATCGAACGCGCGGTTTGGTCCCTGAATGACGCCGGCAAAGATCTCTTTGTGCAGATTTACTTCTTCGACGAAGACGTCTCCCCAGCCCGGCGCGTTGTGCGGCGCCTGCGCCGAGACCCAAAGTCCCGCCGCAGGGTGCGTTTTTTGTAAGATCTCTTTGATTTTGACGCAGCGCCCGATTAGCTCTTTTGCGCCGAGATCTCCGGGGTCCGACCCCGGGACAAAGACCGCGTCAAGGTACGGCAACCGCTGAAACAGGATCTCCCGTTCGAGGAGTTCCGTTTTTTCGTCGCCGTCGCCGTTCGGGATCCACACCGAAACGTCCAGATCCAGTTCGTGCGCCGCTTCGCTTACAAGACAAGCCATTGTAACGGAGTCATACCGCATCAGTTCGTTCTGCCGGTCCAGCGGAATGAGTTCCACGGTGTTCATGCCGAAATACATGAGTTCGGTCATATAACGGCGGTAATCCGCTACGTCCCATTTGTCGTAGGTGTTCGACAGGGGACGGTAGCCGAGCTGATGTCCGCGAACAGCCTTTTCCGGATAAAAATCGCCCGTCAGATCCTCGTCGGATGAAATCCTTCCGTCCGAAGAAAACGTACATTTGCGCAAAAGCCTGCCGATCCCGAAAACCAGGCCCCGCAGCCTTCCCGCGCTGATCGTCAGGCCGTCGTCCGTCTGCCGGATCCGATACCCGTCTCCGGTAACGGATGCATCCGTTTCCAGCAAAAAAGGCACATCCCCGCCAAAGCCTGCCCGATCCGGCAGGCGCTCTTTCAGCGCGCTTGTCAAGATCGCTGCCGCTTTTTCGCCGTCGCTGCCAAGACCGGTTATGCGCAGTTTTTCGGCTGCAAAAGTCATAAGGATCGCACCTCTCGTCCCGCTTTTTTCATACGTCCGGATCAGACTTGAAAACTCACATACAGAATTTATTTTAATATAAAATAACGCTTCCGTCAAGCAAAAACACAGGAATTCACGAACAAAAAGGAGGGAATTCTCAAAACGGTTCTCTTTTTCGCTGCGGAAAACTCTTTCCCGGTCCTTTTTTCTACTGTTGCATGCCGTATTCGCAAAATGTATAAAGATCCGATAGCGGTTCTGTACAAAATTTACAAATTATTCATTTTTCGAAAAACCCGTTGATTTCCAAAGTGATTTGTTTTATAATAGCACTGTATATTAAACAATACGGAGGATTTTTCAAATGAAAAAAGTTTTATCTGTTTTCCTTGCCGTGCTTATGATGTTCTCGGCTTTGGGCGTCGTGGCTTTCGCGCAGGGGACTGAAGAACCCGCTTCCGAACCGGTGTCTCAGGAAACGGAAGAGGAAACCACCAGAAATATTCTGTCCAACGACGGCACGATGGTCGTTCCGATCAACTTCACCCAGCTCAAGGATTCCTTCGTTTTCAAGATCATTGAGAAGATCATCAATTTCTTCCTCAGCATCTTCGGCAGCGATCTGGATGAGTTCCTTTCCGGCGGCGTCAAGGATGCCGGCGACTTCCTGGACGAGGCGCTTTCCAACATTGACAGCAATCTTCCCAATCCGTAAAAACGGACTAAACAAAACAAGACGCCCGGGCTTTCGTCCGGGCGTTCCGTTTATTCTGCGTAAAAGGCTTGCATGTAGGCCTCCACGTCCGCCCGGCTTCCCATGAAGGGTCCGGGCGTTTCCATCTTCAGCGAGACGGCGGCTGTGGCAAAGCGCAAAGCCTCGGCGGG
>CAMVBD010000301.1 GCA_947165615.1 uncultured Clostridia bacterium
TCTCAACGACGGCAGCATGGTCGAGATCTCCAACCCCACCAACTACCCCGACCCCGGGATCATCCAGTATTCGGAGGAGCCCGTCACCGACGCGCATATCTACTCCCCGCCGGAGTACGTCGGCGTCATCATGGACCTGTGCCAGGAGCGCCGCGGCGTGTTCAAAAACATGGACTACATCTCCCCGGACCGCGTGGACATCCACTATATCCTGCCCTTAAACGAGATCATCTACGACTTTTTCGACGCCCTCAAGTCCCGCACGCGCGGCTACGGCTCTTTTGACTATGAACTCAAGGGCTACGAGCGCTCCAACCTCGTCAAGCTCGACGTGCTGTTAAACGGCGACCTCATCGACGCGCTGTCCTTTATCATCCACGCGGACAAGGCCTATCCCCGCGCCCGCAAGATCGCCGAAAAACTCAAGGACAACATTCCGCGCCAGATGTTTGAGATCCCGGTGCAGATCGCCATCGGCGGCAAGGTCATCGCCCGCGAGACCATCAAGGCCATGCGCAAGGACGTGCTTGCCAAGTGCTACGGCGGCGACATCACCCGCAAAAAGAAGCTGCTCGAAAAGCAAAAGGAGGGCAAGAAGCGCATGCGCCGCTTCGGCACCGTGGAGGTCCCGCAGGAGGCGTTTATGGCCGTCCTCAAACTCGACGATGACAAGTAAACCGCTGTCCCTCTATCTCCATATCCCGTTTTGCGCGTCCAAGTGCCCGTACTGCGACTTTTTCTCGGGCAGGTATCCGGATGAAACGAAGACCGCCTACGTCCGGGCGCTGACGGAAGAAATAAAAACGCTCCGGCGCTCGTCGGCGTTTTTGCCGGCGGATGTTTTGGACCGTCCGCTGTCCTCCGTCTATTTCGGCGGGGGCACGCCCTCGGTCCTCGGCGCCGCGGCGCTGTCCGATCTGCTGAACGCCGTCAGATCCCGCTTTTCCCTGCTGCCGGACGCCGAGATCACGGCGGAGGTCAACCCCTCGGTCGCCGACCCGGACCGCTTTTTCGCGGCGCTGGCGGACGCCGGCTTCAACCGCGTGTCCATCGGCATGCAGTCGGCTGTGGACGAGGAGCGCAAAAAACTCGGACGCCGCGCCGGAAAACGGGAGGTCGCCCGCTCGGTCGACGCCGCAAAACGGGCGGGGATCGGCAATATTTCGCTGGACGTCATGCTCGGTATTCCCCTGCAGACCGAAAAAAGCCTTGTTGAAACGCTGGACTTCGCCCTGTCACAGAACGTGCCGCACCTGTCCTGCTATCTCTTAAAACTCGAGCCCGGCACGCCGTTTTTTAAGATGCGCGACCGGCTGAATCTTCCCGACGACGACACCGCCGCGGACTTTTATCTCATAACGTGCGAATACCTGAAGACGCGCGGCATGCGGCATTACGAGGTGTCGAACTTCTGCTTTGCCGACAAAATCGGACGGCACAACATGACCTACTGGACCGACGGGGAATACCTCGGCCTCGGCCCCGGGGCGCATTCGTTTGTCGGCGGCGTCCGCTTTTTCCAGCCGCCGGACCTCGACGCGTTTTTATCCGGCGCCCCGGCCGCATATGAAGATACCGGCGGGGACGAGGAAGAGCGGCTGATGCTGCGCCTGCGCACCGACCTCGGCACGCCCGCCTCGGCCTTCCCGAACAAAAAAGCGCTTCTCGCCCAAATGGAGCAAAACGGCCTCCTGACGCTGACCGACGGCCTTGTCCGCCTGACCGACCGGGGGTACCTCGTCTCCAATCAGGTGATCGGCGCGCTGCTGTCATAGCGCCGAAGCGCGGCGCGGGCGCGCGGGTGCACGGGTGCACGGGTGCACGGGTGCACGGGTAGCAAACGGCTGCGCGCTGTGCGCGCATATAAAAACGAACCACGAGCCGCGCGTCTCGCGGCCATTTCCCTTCAGAAAGGACCTTTCCCATGCTGTTGTCTGAGATCGTCAGTTGTCTGACGTATACCTGCGAAAACTTTACCGCCTGTGAAATCGAGTCCGTCGTCTACGATTCCCGCAAGGCCCCGCCCGGCGCGCTGTTCGCGGCGCTGGTCGGCGCGTATTCCGACGGGCACGACTACGTCAGTTCCGCCTATCTTTCCGGCGCGCGCGTCTTTTTGACCGAGCGGGACGTCAGCCTGCCGCCGGACGCGGTCGTCCTCAAAACCGCCGATTCCCGCGCCGCCCTGGCCGTCGTCGCCGCGGCGTTTTACCGCCATCCCGAACGGGAACTCAAAATCGTCGGCGTCACCGGCACCAAGGGCAAGACGTCCATCGCCGGAATGCTCGCGTCCTGTCTCGGCCACGCCGGGGTCAAGTGCGGCACCATCGGCACCGTCGGCGCGTATTACGACGGCAAAATCGAGCCGACGCTCAACACCACGCCCGAATCCCTCGAGTGTATGCGCCTGTTCCGGCAGATGGCGGACTGCGGCTGCAAGGCCGTCGTCATGGAGGTCTCCTCCCTCGGCCTCAAGGCCCACCGGGTCGATACCATCCCGTTTGACGCGGCGGTGTTCACCAACCTTTCGCCCGACCACATCGGCGGCAAGGAGCATGAAAGCTTTGAGGAATACGCCTACTGGAAAAAGCAGTTGTTCCATAAATGCAAAATCGCGGTCTTAAACGCCGACGACCCGTTTTCCAAAGAGATCGAACGGGAGATCAGCGTCCCGGTCGTCACCTACGCGCTGCACGGACAGGCGGATTACACCGCAAAGGACGTCCGGCCCACGCGCGGCAAAAACCTGTTCGGCGCGGCGTTTACCCTTGTCGCAAAGGGCAGGGAATTCCAATGCGCCACCGCCGTCCCGGGTTTGTTTTCGGTCGAAAACGCGCTGGCGACCGTCGCGGTCTGCGACCTTCTCGGCGTGCCCATGGCGGACGTGCAGGCGGGGCTTTCCAAGGCGAAGGTCATCGGGCGCAACGACTGCCTGGAGGTCCCGGCGGACTACGACGTCATCATCGACTACGCCCACAACGGGCAGAGCTTTCACGCGGTCATCGACACCTTCGGCGCCTACGACCACAACCGCATCATCACGGTCTTCGGCTCGGTCGGCGACCGGGCGCAGTTAAGACGTAAAGAACTGGGCCTCATCAGCGGCAAGCGGGCGGATCTGTCCATCATAACGACCGACGACCCGGGCCACGAGGCCCCGGAGGCCATCTGCCACGAGATCGC
>CAMVBD010000302.1 GCA_947165615.1 uncultured Clostridia bacterium
AAGAGAAAGCGCTATTCACCGCTCCCCGGACAAACTCCGGACGGCCTTCTCCCACATTTCGGGCGTGACGGCAAACCGTTCGCCGTCGACGGTCACGGCGCCCTCGGGCAGCAGGGACGCGCGGTCGTTCAGAATTCCGGCAAAGGCCGTCGCCTTTTCGCGCACGGCGGGGAGGGACGGGAGCCTGTCGGCCGCAAGCGCAGCCAGACGGCTTTGTTCGACAGTCGCCCACGCGCCGGGGGAACGCAGCATGACGTCGTCCATGGCGGCGGACAGCAGTTTTTGCACAAGGGTCTCAAAGACGTCCGCCGGGACCATTTTGAGGATCTCGCGGAAACTTGCGACCGTTTTGTTTTCGAGCTTGCCGAGGTAGTCCCGCACCGTATCGCCGGTGACGGTTCCCGCATAGGCGTCGGCGACAAGAGACAGCCCCTCAAAACAGGGGGAGAGCAGGACGGCCCGGTCGACCGCTGCGGCCGTATGGCGCGACAGGAAAGCGAGGAACACGTCGGCGCCGAAGTTGAGGGTCAGAAAGTCCGCGCGGCCGATCTCCTTTTCTTTGAGAAAAGCCGAAAGCGCGTCGGCGTTTTCAAGCGGCGAGCGCAAAAAGTGATAGCCGAACACGTAGATTTTTTCGCCGTAGGCCGCTTTGAGGGCGTCTTCCGGAAAACCGGCGCCGAGCATGCCGACGGCGGAGGAGGCTTTGACCTCCGACGCGGGCTCCCCCCCGTCCGTAAAGGACAGCGGCGCGCTGTATTCCCGGAACAGGGACGCCGCCGTATCCGTAAACCCGGCGTCGCGGCGGAAGAACAGCAGCTTCATGAACGGGCCCTTCATTTTGCCGATCACGGCGTCGCCGTCCACAGCGGGCGGCCAGAGGACGCCGGCGGACGACCGCAGGGCGCTTTGACCGAAACCGGGCAGAATGACCAAGGTGTCAGACATGACATTACTTCTTTCCATAATAAGTTTATTATATCATATCATGCCAAGTCCGCATTTGCAAGTGTTTTTTCAGCCGTCCTGCCCGAAAAACGGGTTCTTTTCGCAGGCCGCGTCCGCGCCGTCCGCCGCCGTCAGAAGCCAGCCCGCCGCGCCGGTGTAGCCGCTCCAGCCGTCGTACCGTCCGCCGTCCGGCGTCGTCCCCAGATCCGCCGTCGCAAAATAGGGCTCGTTTAAAAACGAGGGGTCAAACGCCGCCCGCTCCCACGGCAAAAGCGCCGGTAGGAGCGCCGCGGCCTCCCCGGTCAGCCCCGCCCGACGCAGAGCGAGATAAAACCACACGGCGGCGTGGGTGTACTGCCCG
This sequence comes from uncultured Clostridia bacterium, assembly GCA_947165615.1. GTDB lineage: Bacteria > Bacillota > Clostridia > Oscillospirales > Acutalibacteraceae > RUG806. The sequence goes on from CAMVBD010000302.1 coordinate 1,307, forward strand.
CCGTTTTCGCGCCGACCGGGCGGATAGTCGTTAATATACCCCGCGCGGACGGTGTCCGCGCCGAAGGGCGGGTCAAACAGGCGCAGGAGCCGCCGTTTGGGGTCCCAAAGCCGGGAAAACGCCGTTTTGAGCGCCGTTTTTTGCATGGCGGCGTCCCCGATCCCGGCAAAGACCGCAAAGGCCTGCGGCAGAAGGTCTACCTCGCACGGGCCGCCGTTTTCGCCGAAGGCGCTGCCGTCCGGATAAAAGCCCCGGCGAAAGAAGGAGCCGGTCCAGCCCTCCCGCAGCACGGCCTCGTCCATCCTTTGAGAGACCTCTCGCAGAAACGAAGCGTCCCCGGCCTCCCCGACTGCCTCGGCGACCGGCAGAAAGCGGTCGCAGACGAGTTTTAAGAACATCCCCGCCCAGACGCTCTGTCCCCCGCCGATTTCCGAAAACCCGTCGTTCCAGTCGCCGGAGCCGAAAAGCGGCAGCCCCCGGTCCCCGAGGCGGACCCCCGCCCGGACGGCAAGCAGGCAATGTTCATAGACCGGCGCCATAGTCCGTCCGGGGTAATAATCGGCGCAGCGCTCGGTCTCTCCGGGGGAAAGGGGCTCGCCGGACAGAAAGCGGACGCGTTTCGTCAGAAAAGCGCGCTCCCCGCGCAAAAAGAGGACCGCCGCCGCCAGCGGCAGCCAGAGCAGGTCGTCCGCGCACCGGGTCCGCACGCCCCGTACGTGCGGGACGGGCTTTGGGATCGGGTGGAACCAGTGCAAAACGTCCCCCTCCGGGAACTGCGCGGCGGCGCACCGGTAAATCTGGCGCTCCAAAAGCGCCGGGCGCCGGGAAACGAGATTCATGCAGTCCTGCAGCTGGTCCCGAAAGCCCCACGCGCCGCCGATCTGGCTCAGATACGCCCTGCCGTACACGCGCACGGCAAGCGTTTGGTGCAAAAGCAGGGACATTGCCTTGTCATTCATTCGGCTCTCTCCTTTTTCAGTCGCGTCTGAGGGTATAAGACAGGCTGAACGCCGCCGTCTGTCCCGCCGGAACGGGCGTTTTCAGCGTGCCGGCGAGCCCGTCGAACGACGATTCCGCGCCCGGGCAGCGCAGGGTCATCCGACCCGGAAAATCACGGTTGCCGGGGTTTTCAAAGACCAGCGCGTCGCCGGCGGCACGCCCTTTTACAAGCGATGCGGCGTTTTCCTCCCCCGAAAGCGTCGGGGTCACGCGGTACCACAGCGTCCCCGCGCCCGACACGGTCACGCTGACGCGCTTTTCCATGCCCTTTCGGGGGACCGTCACGGTCACGCGGGCGCGCTTCTCCCCCGCTTTTCCGAGGTAGACGGCGCGGTCGGGGTAAAAATAGACCGCCGCGCCCTTCAGCAGATCCCACAGTACGCCGTCGCTTTCAAAAAGCAGGCGCTCGCCGCCGAAATCCCGCGTCCGGTCCGTCGAGCCGGGCGTCAGGGGGTTGAGCCGGGCGTTCATGGCCCACGTAAAGCCGAGGGAGCGGTTTATAAGCAGCGTGCCGAACGAGGGGTTTGCCAGCACGTTCCCCCACGGGCGGGGCGTCGGCAGCCCGATATAATACCCCCCGGGCACATAGCCGTTTTCGGCGGGGCCGTCCGGCTGGACGGACAGCACGGGCGGGAGCGGACGCGTTTTTTTGCGCGGGGCGGGCGGCCAGTCCGTACCGGGCGCGGCATTCAGCGCCGACAAAAACGCCGCCGAGGAGGACGAAGGCGACACAAACCTTACGCCGGGGGACGCGCCGACCAGCCGGTCGCTTTGGGGAGACAGCAGACGGCGCACGCGCCGGTCGGGCGTCTGCCCGTACCCCGTTTCGCCGGACGTGACAAAAACGAGATCCGTCGGCGCGCCGGAAAGC
>CAMVBD010000303.1 GCA_947165615.1 uncultured Clostridia bacterium
GGCAGAATGGAAACGACGCTGTACGATGTCAAGGAAGGACAGATAAGCCTTGACGACTTTGTGTCCTCCCTGTCGCTGGAAGAACTGGAAGCGATCTCACGCGGCGACTACGTGATGAATTCGCCCCTCGGCGCGACCGGCAACGCCGGCGTGTTCGGCGGCGTGCTCGAAAGCCTCAGAGCCCGGGGCGTCATGCCCGTCACGACGACCGACGGCCCGTCCGGCATCCGCCTTGCGGCTTCCTCCGCCCTGCTGCCCAGCGGCACGGCGCTGGCGTCCATGTGGGACCCGGCGCCGGTGACGGCCCTTTACGAAAAACTCGGTCTCGAAATGAAGGACAGAGGGTCGGACGTCCTGCTTGCGCCCGGCATGAACATCCACAGAAATCCCCTGTGCGGCAGAAATTTCGAGTACTTTTCCGAAGATCCGCTGCTGACCGGCAAAAGCGCCGCGGCGGTGGTGACGGGACTGAAAAACGCCGGGGTTTCTGGCTGTCCGAAGCACTTTGCCCTGAACAACCAGGAGGTCAACCGCACGAAAAACGACTCGGTCGTGAGCGCCAGAGCCCTCAGGGAAATCTACCTCAAGGGCTTTGAGATCGTCGTAAAGGAAGCAAAGCCCGCCGTCATCATGACGTCGTACAACAAAATAAACGGCGTGTGGGGGCATTATAACTACGAACTCGTCACAAAGATCCTGCGCGGCGAATGGGGCTACGAGGGGATGGTCATAACCGACTGGTGGATGCAGAAAAGCGCCTCGCCGGAATTTCCGGCCCTGCGCGATCAGGCCTACCGCGTCAGAGCCGGCGTGGACGTTCTGATGCCCGGCGGCGAACGGATCGGCAAAAAAGCGCCGGACGGCACGCTTTTGGAAACGCTGGGACAGGAGGACGGCATCACGCTCGGCGAACTGCAGGCCGTCGCAAAACACGTTTTGACCTTTATCTTAAACTGCGAACGGCTTTATAAACCCTGGGAGGAAAGCAAAATGAAAGTCATGAGTTTTAACATCTTTTGCGGCGGGTCCGGCGAAAAAGAGTGGCAAAAGCGCATCGCCCTGGTCGTGCGAACGATCCGCAACGCCCAGCCGGACATCTTTGGCGTGCAGGAGGCGCATTACAAGTGGATGAAGGCGCTCATCTCCGCCTTCCCGGATTACAGTTACGTCGGCGTCGGGCGCGACGACGGCAAAAAGAAGGGCGAATTTTCCGCCGTATTTTATCTCAAAGAAAAGTTCCGCTGTCTGGATTCCGGCAATTTCTGGCTGTCCGACACGCCGGACAAGCCCGGCAAGGGCTGGGACGCCGCATGCGTTCGCATCTGCTCCTGGGCAAAACTGAAAAACAAGACGACCGGCAAGGAATTTGTGTTTATGAACACGCATCTTGACCACGTCGGCACCGTCGCCATGCAAAACGGCGCGGAACTGATCGCCCAAAAGGGCGTCGAGATCGCGGGCGACTATCCCGTCATTGTGACCGGCGACTTTAACGTGACGCCCGACTCCGCCCCCTGCAAGGTCATTAAGGACGCGGGCTTTGTGGACTGCCGCGACGCCGCGGGCGAGACGGACAAGGGAATCACCTACCACGGCTATATGCCCGACGGCAGCGACGGGCAGTCCGTCATCGACTACGTGTTTGTGCGCGGCGACGTGTACGTGCGGCGCTTTAAGGTCGTCAAAAAGATGATCGACGGCATGTATCCGTCCGACCACCATCCGGTCGTCGCGGATCTGGAATTCTGAGAAAAACGAAACGGTCCGAAAAAAATCGGGCCGTTTTTTGACCGAAAGGGCCTTTTGTTCGTATTGGGGGTGAAAGGAGTTGAGGCCGATGGAAAACGGAACCGCGCGGCCGGCGGCTTCCGCCGAACGCCTTGTGTCCGCCTACGCGGACGCCCTTTACAGACTCTGCCTTGTACGCCTGCAAAACGCCGCCGACGCCGAGGACGCGGTGCAGGAGACCTTTTTGCGGTACCTGACCAAAAAGCCGGCCTTTGAGAGCGCCGAGCACGAAAAAGCGTGGCTGTTAAAAGTCGCCCTGAACGTCTGCCGGGATATGGGAAGAGCCCGGAGCCGCCATCCGACCGTGGATCTCTCGGAGGTGGAACTCGCGGCGCCGGAGCCGGAAGACGGACAGATTCTTGAGGCGCTTTTGAAACTGCCGGACAAATACCGCGTCGTTTTGACCCTGTATTACGCCGAAGGCTATCGGACGGAAGAGATCGCCGGGATCATCGGAAAAACCGTTTCCGCGGTCAAAATGCGGCTGAAAAAGGGCAGAGAACTCCTAAAAACCCAATACGAACAGGAGGATTCGCCATGAAAGATGAAAAACTGACAAAAGCCCTCCGGTCCATCCGGATGGAGGACGAGAAAAAAGAAGAATTGACGCACCGGCTGGACAGACCCTTGATCCCGGAGATCGAAAAGCCCCGCGCCATGTACGGAAAAGCGGCCGCGGCGCTGGCGGCGTGTTTTGTCCTTGCCCTTGCCGCATTCGGGCTGTGGAAACTGCAGGGAAAACTTGACATACCGTCCCTTCCCGTGGCGACACAGCGCACAGACGCCGCGCTCCCGACCGGACAAACGGAAACCGACGCCCCCGCCGCAAACCAAACGGAAGAAGAACCGTCCGAGTTTCCTTCGACGGAGAACGTCCCCACGGGACAGATCGACGCCGCTCTGCCTTCCGCCGCCGCGCCGAACGGGGAAACGGTTCTGGCGCCGGACCCCGAGCGCCCGGGGAACGTCGGGAACCTTTGGAACATCACCGACCCGGAGGAGCTTTCAGACATCCATTGGCGAAAACTCGTCCGCGGGGAAGCGGGGACCGAACCGGCGAAATACCCCTGCCCGGGGCCCGGGACGCACGCGTATTCGCTGGGACTCGGTCAGGCGCTTGAAAAATACGCCGGACGCGACGACGTAAACTACTACGTCAGGATCGAGGTCCTTCCGCCAAACGGCTTGCCCTCGTCCCCCGAAGCGCAGCGAACCTACTACGACGGTCTTACGAAACGCCTGTATGAAACGCTGTCCATTGACGACGTCAGTTTTGGGATCGAAACCTTCGAGAACAAAAACACCGGGGAAGAAATCGTCACCTTCGGAGCGTTTGTCTACACCGCCGCCGTGTTCGACGCGTTCCCGGATCTGCCGGACG
>CAMVBD010000304.1 GCA_947165615.1 uncultured Clostridia bacterium
GATCCCGATGGGGAAACTAAAACGTGAAGTGTACAACGTTTCCTTCAAATCCGGCGCTGCGGATTATACGAAACCGAATTCCTTGAACCTCAGAAATTCCAACGATATTTATCTCTACACAAACACAACCCGTGTCAGAATCCAGACGGAATCTTCTTCCTCACGCTCAGGAGGAGGCCATACCCATGTCAGTTCTTCCGGCATGACGCACGGCGGGCACGGCGGTAAAATCTGACGGCAGAACGCCCTTTTGACAAGAGGGCGTTCTTTTGCTTGTGATAATAAACAAAAGATTTTTCAAAATACGACTATTTTCTACGCGATTGTTCACATATTTACCCTTGAAAATTCGACGAAATGCTGTAAAATATAACTTGGTTGTTTTGATTGATGATTCTGATTAAAATGACAACAAAAGAATAAAGGAGTAACGAATCCATGCCTGTTTACACCGACGACTTCAACACCATTCCTTATGGGTCCCTCGGGATCATAGCGCTGCCCGGTTGTGAAGAAATGGCTGCAAAGATCGATTCCTATCTCGTCCAGTGGCGCAAGCGCCGCGAGAGTGAGCACAAGGATACGATCGCGTTTCACGGCTATGAAAGAGATTCCTACTTACTCAAAGCCTCGTTCCCCAGATTCGGGACGGGCGAAGCCAAATGCCACCTCAGAGAGTCCGTAAGAGGATATGACATCTTCATCCTTTGCGACTGCTTCAATTACGGCATTACACACGACATCTACGGACAAAACGTCCCCTACACGCCGGACGAGCATTACGCGAATCTGAAGCGCGCCATTGCCGCCATCACGGGCAAGGCCAGACGCATTACCGTCATTATGCCGATGCTGTATGAAGGCAGACAGCACAAGAGAGCGTCGCGTGAATCCCTCGACTGCGCGCTGATGCTGCAGGAGTTGTTTACGCTTTACGGAGTAGAAAACATTCTGACCTTTGACGCGCATGATCCCCGCGTTATGAACGCAATACCGCTCAAGGGTTTTGAAAACTGCTACACGACCTATCAGATGCTCAAGGCGCTCGTCAACAACACGCCGGAACTCAAGATCGACAAAGAGCATCTGATGATCATTTCCCCGGATGAGGGCGGCGTCAACCGCGCTGTGTATTACTCCTCCGTTCTCGGCATCGACCTCGGCATGTTCTATAAACGCCGCGACTATTCCCGCGTCGTCAAGGGGCGCAATCCCAACCTCGCGCACGAATTTCTCGGTTCAAACGTTGCCGGCAAGGACGTGATCGTCGTCGACGATATGATCTCCTCCGGCGATTCCATGATCGAAGTCGCCTCCAAACTCAAAGGCATGGGCGCACGCAATATTTACGTTTGCTGTGCGTTCGGATTGTTCTGCAACGGGCTGGACACTTTTGATAAGGCTTATTCCGAAGGGATCGTGACCAAAGTCTTTACGACGAACCTGATTTACCGGACGCCGGAACTTCTTAAGCGTGAGTGGTTCTGCGAGGTGGATCTGTCCAAATACATCTCTCTCTTGATCGACGCGCTGAATCACGATATGTCCATCAGCTCCCTGCTCAACCACGCGCAGCGGATCAAGCCTTTCCTTGAGTCCAAGGGCTATAATATCGAGATCAAGAGCGAATAATCATAAATAATAGCCCGGGTCCCGGCCCGGGCATTTTTAAATGGAGGGTTTCTATGGAGTATTTACCGTTTGTCAACACCAAACAGGGTTCCGCGTCTCTGATGCGTTTTTCGCACGGCAATACCCTTCCTCTCACCCAGCGCCCCTTCGGTATGGCTGCCTTCTGTCCGCAGACCGACGCGTCTTCTTCCTGGTACTATCATCCGACGCACCGCAGTCTGGAAGGGATCCGGCTCACGCATCAGCCGAGCCCCTGGATCGGAGACTACGGCTCGTTTGTTTTACTGCCGCAGAAGTTTGAGCCGAAATTCAACAGACATGAGCGCTGGTCCGGCTTCCGGCCGGAGGACGCGGTGCTGCATCCGCATTATCTTTCCATTGAGCTGCTCCGCAGCCGCTGCACGTTTGAACTGACGCCGACTGAGCGCGGCGGGTGGTTTCGCGTGTGTTTTCGGGATGATGATCGGAATTATCTGTCCGTGCTTCCCGTGGAGGGTGATTTTGACGGACGGTATGACGAGAATTCCGGTATCCTGCGTTTTACTGTCAACAATACGCGGGATACGCACGCCCCGGGCTTTCGGATGTACGTTGTGATCCGCTTTCGGACAGAACAGATCGCGGGGCTCCCTGTCGTCGGGACCGAGAGCGTGCAGACTGTCTCGGACGCTGTTTCCGGGGAAATGGCCGGTATGCATTTTCCCGTCGCCGGAAAAGCCGTCGAAGGACAAATCGCAACGTCATATATCGGCTTTGATCAGGCGGAGGAAAACGCGCGGCAGGATTTTGAAGACAAGACCTTTGATTCAATTCTGGAAGATAACCGGAAAGCATGGGAAACGAGGCTTTCCTCCATTGAAATCGAAACACAAGACCCGGATCAAATGAAGACGTTCTATTCCTGTATGTACCGTGCCTTCCTCTATCCGCATAAATGCTATGAGATCGACCGGGAAGGGAAGCCCGTGCACTACGCGCCATTTACGGGGGAAGTAAAACCAGGAGTACGGTATACGGACAACGGCTTCTGGGACACCTACCGCACGGTCTATCCGTTTTTTGCAATCGTCGCAAAGGACGATTACAAAGAAATGTGTGAAGGGTACGTCAATGACTACCGGGACTGCGGCTGGCTTCCGCGCTGGCCGGCAATGGGGGAGCGCGGGTGTATGCCGTCTACGCTTATCGACGCGACGCTCTGCGACGCGGCAGTCAAAGGCATACTGACCGGAGAGCCGCTTCAAAAAGCGTTTGAGGGTATGCTGAAGCATGCAAACCATAATGCGCCGCATGACGATTTCGGCAGAAGCGGCTGCGAGGACTACGTGGACCTCGGTTACGTTCCCATTGAGGCGCACCGGGAAAGCGTCAATCTGACCTTGGACGCGGCGTACGGCGATTGGTGTATCGCTGTCATTGCCCGTCTGCTCGGCAAAACCGAAATCGCAGAGACTTACGAAAAGCGGGCAAAAAACTATAAAAACCTGTTTGATCCCGAGACCGGCTTCATGCGCGCACGATTCCGGGATGGC
>CAMVBD010000305.1 GCA_947165615.1 uncultured Clostridia bacterium
GATCGCCGCCAGCAGCGCACCCCGGTTTTCGGCGGCCTTATCGTAGTCCTTGCCCGACCCGTCCATGATGATCTCAATGGCGAGCGTCGTGCAGTTGCCCTTTCCCCAGTAGCCGTCGGCGGCATGATAGCCGATCTCGTCCTCCTTCAGGATCTGCCAGCAGTCGGCGTCGTCGATGTAATAATGCACCGACACGCCGTTCATGTTGCCGTTCATGGTGGCTCTGGCGTACTGCTCGCTTTGGGTCGTACCGGCGGCGACCTTGATGCGGTCGGTGTTGTGGATCGTCACCCACTGCGGCGTGCCGGTCGTCAGTTTCCGGTTGGGCTTTACGCGGCTCCCGTCCGGAATGATCTTTTCGTTGATTTTCAGCCCGTATTCGTCCCGGACCCTGTCCGGCGTCAAAAACACAGCCATCGTTTGTTCCTCCTTAAAACAGTTTTTTGTCCCCGAGCCGCAGCCCGACGACCGGCGTTTCCCCAAGGCGAACGCCTTTGATCCCGTTGCTTCCGAGCCGGACGGGCGCCTGCCCGCCGTCGGTCACACGCAGAAGCAAGGAAGACACCTTGACGGTCTGCCCCTTGAGGGAATTGTTCGTACACCGGACCGTCGGCACAAGATACCCTACCCCGTCCTGCGTATAGGTCAAATCGATCCGAGAAGCGCTGGTGTACGAGAAAAAGCCGGCGTCCGTCCAAAAACCGAACTCGCGGCCAATGGCAAGGTTTATCGGCGTAACGTCTGCTTCAACAGTCAGCAGCGCGTTCCGATACCCGGCGGGAAGATCCGATAGCGGTATAAAAAAACCAAGCATGCATGAACTGCTTCTTATCAGCCCTTTGGTGAAAGCCCCGCCGGATTCCGTCATGCCGTCCGGGTTACACACCGGATAGTCCGAGATCGTATAAACCGTTTCTGCCATAATTCCACCTCAAATCAGGACGTAAAGGGCCGCCGGGTCCGTCGTATCGCCCTCGTCCCAGTCCGTCCCGTCAAAAAATCGGATCAGCGGGTCCGTGCCGGTCGTGTCATACCAGGCGTCGCCCTCCTGCGGCGAAGCAGGCTCCTCGGCGTACGCTTTCTGAATGGAACTCACACCGCCCCCGAAGACCGGGTTTTCGTTCCAGATAGCGCCGACGACGTCCTGAACGTAAGACCTGATCCCGGCGCTTGTCACGGGGTTCGTGCTGTTCGCCCTCGGCGTATTGTCGAAGGTCAGTTTATTCTGCTTGTAACTGTCTACGTAGTCCCGCATAGCATCCGAATCCTGCTGAATGGCGGAGTCCACGTATGTCTTGATCCCGTAACTTTTGACGGGGTTTTCGCTTCCGGTCGTCGGGTGGGTGTCAAAAGTCAGTTTGTCCTGCTTATCAACAGAAAGGTCCTGAATTTCATCCGAAAGCTGCTGCTCGCAATTGTCCACGTACCGCTTGATCCCGGCGCTCGTCACGGGGTTTGTACTCCCCGCAGTCGGCGTACCGTCAAAGGTCAGGGTATCCTGTTTTCCGGCAAGCAGCGCCGAAAGAACAGACGCCGTCGTAAGTGGAATAAGGTTTGCGGAAATCGTTGCGCCCGCTCCGCCCCAGGCGATCCGCAGAAGGGTGGGCCCGTCGGCTGCCAATCCCGAAATATACGGCAGAACGGCGGCAAACGTCAAAGAATTGTTGATGCTCAATCCGGTCATCCGTGCGATAAGCGGACAATCGACCGTCCGGCGGGTGCGGTTCGCGCTGTAATAGGTCAGACGGAGCATGACTCTTTCCTTGGTGAGAGCGTCCAGAAAAGAATCGGACAGATTTGTGATCTCCAGCGTCTGCAGGTCCAGATCCCCCGTCACGATATACACGGCTTTGTCTTCGACGGCGGCGTCCACGTAAGAACGCATCTGCGCTTCGCCGACCAGCTCTCCGAGCGCGTTTTCCAGCGCCGCAATGCGCTCGACGGCGCCCCTCAGGGTATAGAATTCCCCGTCCGGCGCCGCCGCGCCGTCGTCCGGCAGGCTTTTCTCCACGTCAAAGGGAAAAACTTCGCTTTTCAGCACCCGCTCGTCCGACACGGCGACAAGCTGGCTCAGCAGCACGCCCGCGCCGTCGAGAAGGCTTTGCGGGACCTCGTAATCCCCCTCGCCGTCAAGAAGCGTCAGGTCCTCGGTCTCAACGCGCCGTCCCTTTGGCGTCAGAAAGGCGATGCGCACCGAAAAGCCCGCGGGGAGATCGGCGCTGATATGCAGGGCGTCGCCCAGATGCTCCCCCTCGAACAAACGCCCTTTGTTTAACGTCAGTTCCATGCTTCCTCCTTTCAGCCGGTCAAAACGGAGAGAATCTGCCGCTTTCCGGCTTCGGTCAACTGTCCGTACCCGACCTGCCGGTCGAGATAGCGCACAAGATACGAGTAGCCGCCGTAGGCGTAGGCGGCCTCAGCCCCCTTTTGGATCGTGACGCCGATCTTTTCCTTCATGGCGCCGGCGTTTTCGGAAAACGCGCCGAGAAGCGAATAGTCGCCGTACTTCGCAAGAGCCAGCGCCCGCTCGAGCAGCGCGTTTTCTTTCAGCGCCGTCACGTCCACCCCCAGCGCCTCGAGCCCCGCCAGGTCCCCGAAGGACGCGAGCGTCGACGCGTTTTTGAGAAGGTCCGCGTACCGGGCGGCGGACGTGTCCACGCCGAGGGCGGACAGCCCCTTGTAGTCGCCGTATTTCGCGGCGGTCAGGGCGGCGGCGAGCTTGTCGTCCTTTTCGAGCTTTTTGGTGTCGATGCCAAGGGCGTTCAGGTAGTAGTAATCCCCGGCGTCCGCGGCCTTCAGGGCAAAGTCCAGCCTGTTTTTGCGCTCCGTTTCGGTTTGGGCGGCGGCAGTCTCTGCCTCGTCGTCCAAAAGCCCCAGCAGCTTATAGAGCGTCCCGGCCTGATCGGCGGCGCGTCTGAGCTCCAGACTTTCGGCGTTCTGCGAGAGCTCCTCGAGCTCCAGATACCGGTCGGACAGCCCCCGCATGTAGGAATCAAAGGCCGCGTTCGCCGCGGACGAGGCGTAGGAATTTCCGTAGCCGCCGGTCTTGGCGGCGGCCAGCCCGTAGGCGTTTTCGGCGGCGGAGGCGGCGGAGGCGGTATACAGCCCAAAATAATCGTCGTACAGGCGGCTCATGTTCGCCGCACGGTCGGCGGAAAC
>CAMVBD010000306.1 GCA_947165615.1 uncultured Clostridia bacterium
CGTCCGTATGCGAAAATGGGTTTGCGTCCTTTTGCTGCCCCTGCTGCTGTTTGGTTCCTGTAAAAGCCGAAACCCATCCTTTTACCCGCTGCGGGTCTCAAAGGCCGGGTTTACTCTGATTTCGGACGGCGACGAGCGGACCGGCACGCTGCAAATGTTTGCCATGAACGATCTGCGCTTTACGTTTTCGGGCGAAAACGCGCCGGACGCCGTCACCTGCAAAGCAGATGAAACGGGGCTGACCGTTTTTGCCGGTGAGATCGAAGACCGCATCGGCTACGACGAGCTGCCGGACGACGCGCCCATGAAACTGCTGCCGGCGATCATCCGGCAGGCGGTATTCGAAAACGTGCCGTTTGCCGAAACGGCGGAGGGTTTTGAGACGACCGGCACGGTTCAGTCCGTCGGCTGGACCGCCGTGTTCCGGGAAGACGGAACGTTACTGAAAATATTTGACGACGCGGGCATTATGACCGTGACGTTTACCGAAAAGGAAGATGAAAATGACCGAAGCACAGGCGAAAGCCCGCATTGACGAGCTGACCGAAAAACTCAATTTCCATTCATACCAGTATTACGTGCTCAACGAGTCGGACATTTCCGACTACGAGTACGACCGCCTGCAGCGCGAGCTTTTGGCGCTGGAAACGGACTTTCCCGCCCTCAGGCGCCCGGACTCCCCGACGTCCCGCGTCGGCGGACAGGCCCAGAGCCTGTTTACCGCGGTGCGGCATGAGGTGCGCATGGAAAGTTTGCAGGACGCGTTTTCCTACGACGAGATCGACGACTTTGACCGCCGCGTCAAAGAGGCGTTTCCGGACGCGACCTACGTTGTGGAACCGAAGATCGACGGGCTTTCGGTGTCGCTGGAATACGAAAACGGCGTGTTCACCCGCGGCTCCACACGCGGCGACGGGGACGTGGGCGAGGACATTACCGAAAACCTCAGGACCGTCCGGTCCATTCCGCTGCGGCTGCGGCAAAATCTGCCGTTTTTGGAGGTCCGGGGCGAGGTCTATATGAAAAAGAGCGTCTTTTTGGACCTGACGAAGCGGCAGGAGGAAAACGGCGAGCAGCCCTTTAAGAACCCCCGCAACGCGGCGGCGGGCTCTCTGCGGCAAAAAAACGCCGCCGTGACCGCCGAACGAAAACTCGACGTCTTTGTGTTCAACGTCCAGCGCATCGAGGGCGGCGAGATCACGTCCCACAAGCAGAGCCTTGACTTCTTAAAAGAACTCGGCTTTACCACCGTCCCCTTTTATACGCCCTGCAAAGACATTGCGGCGGCAAAAGCGGAGTTGACGCGCATCGGAAACGAGCGCGGAAACCTGTTTTTTGACATCGACGGCGCCGTCATCAAGGTAAACGACCTTGCCCAGCGCCGCGCCCTCGGCTCCACGGCAAAATTCCCGCGCTGGGCGGTGGCGTACAAGTACCCGCCCGAGGAAAAGGAGACGACCCTTTTGGACGTGGACGTGCAGGTCGGGCGCACGGGCGTACTGACCCCCACCGCCGTGTTTACGCCGGTGCTTTTGGCGGGGTCGCTGGTGTCCCGCGCCACCCTCCACAATCAGGACTTTATCAGCGAAAAGGGGCTGTCGATCGGGGATACGATCATCGTCCGCAAAGCCGGGGACGTGATCCCGGAGGTGGTGCGGGTGTCCGTCCACACGCCGGGCGCGCCCGTTTACACTCTGCCGGACGCCTGCCCGTCCTGCGGGGCTCCGGTGTTCCGGGACGAGGACGGCGCGTTTTTGCGCTGCACCAATCCCGACTGCCCGGCGCAGACGCTTCGGAACATCATCCACTTCTGCTCGCGCGACGCCATGGACATCGAGGGCCTCGGCGAAACGCTTGCGGGCGTTTTGGTCGAGCGGGGGCTTATTAAGGACGTGGCGGACATTTATCTCCTGAAAGAGGAGGACGTCGCCGCACTGGACCGCATGGGAAAAAAGAGCGCCGAAAACCTGATTTCCGCCATTAAAAAATCCAAAGAAAACGACCTTGCGCGGCTGTTGTTCGGCCTCGGCATCGGGCACGTCGGGCAAAAGGCCGCAAAGCTCCTTTCTTCGCACTTCGGCTCCCTTGACGCAGTCGAGACCGCCTCGGTCGAGGACGTCTCGTCCATTGAGGGCTTTGGCGAGATCATGGCAAAAAGCGTCGTCAACTATTTTTCCCTTCCGCAGTCGAAGGCTTTGATCGAACGCCTGAAGGCCCTCGGGCTGAACGTCAATTCCACCGAAGAAAAAAAGGACGCCCGCTTTGCCGGGATGACCTTTGTACTGACCGGTTCCCTTTCCCGCTATACAAGGGACGAGGCGAGCGCGGTCATCGAGAGTTTCGGCGGCAAAACAAGCGGCTCCGTTTCCAAAAAGACCAGCGTGGTGCTGGCGGGAGAGGCCGCCGGCAGCAAACTGAAAAAGGCAAACGAACTCGGCGTCAAAGTCATCAGCGAAGACGAATTTGCCGAAATGATCCGGGAAGACTGAACACCCGCATACAACAGACCGGGGTCCCAACAGGGACCCCGGCGTTTTTTATGATGGACAAGCCCTTTATGAGTCCGTCCACAGGAACAGTGCGGACTCGGCGTCCTGCAGAGGGAAGCGGACCGCCGTACGGACGAGGAAGGTCCCGCCCGGCGAACGGGACACGCTTTGGATGAGGCGGCTTTTTCCGACGGGCGTAAAGTCATAACGGGCAAGCTCCCCGTTTTTGGGTTCAAGGAGTTCCGGCTCCTCGAGCCGGTCGGCGTCAAAATCCATCCGGTACAGGATGGGCCTGCCGGAGCCCGACGAAACGCTGTACACGTCCTCCCGGGCGAACAGCGTTTTTTCGGCGAGAAGATCCAGCACAAGGCGCGTCAGCCCGAAGTTTTCATAGACGAGATACCGGTCGTCGACAATAAGAAAGCGGCTGACGTTCATGGAAAGTTCATTCAGCGCGTCGGCGCGGCCCGCGACCCCGTGGACAGCTATGGCGGCGTTGACAAGCGGCTCGGTCAGCTCCGCCTCGGGCGCGTCGGAAGCCAGTGCCGCGATGCACTGCGCGATCGGATGGCTGGAAAAGCGCTCTGCTGCAGCAGCCGTGCGTATCAGTTCCTCGCTGCCAACGGATGCAGGCTCCACCCGCTTTACCGCAAAGCCGCCC
>CAMVBD010000307.1 GCA_947165615.1 uncultured Clostridia bacterium
AAGCGCTGGTTTTTTCGATTGAGGAGTTCTCCCTTCATGATGGGCCGGGCATGCGCGCCACGGTCTTTCTGAAGGGTTGCCCGCTGCGCTGCGCATGGTGCCATAATCCGGAGGGACAAAGATTTGAAAACGAGATCATAAAATCACAGGCGGGATGTGAGAACTGCGGCGCTTGCCTGAAAGCAGGCGGCGGATGCCTCAACGAAAACAGCGTGCGCGTATGCCCGAACCGTCTGCTTCGTATGAGCGGGGAATCGTATACGCCAGAACGTCTTTCGGAAAGACTGCGGCGGCTGCTGCCGATCCTGAACGACGCGGGCGGCGGGGTAACCTTTTCCGGCGGGGAACCGTTGGCGCATCCGGATTTCCTGTATGAATGCTTGGCGCAACTGGAAGGCCGAACGCACCGCGCCGTTCAGACGAGCGGCTATTGCGAGGAGGAATCATTCCGGCATGTGCTGAATCAGACCGATTTTTTTCTTTACGATCTGAAGCTCCTGGATCCCGCGCTGCACAAACGGTATACCGGCGCGGACAACACGCCGATCCTGCGTAACTTCCGGATTCTTTGCGATAGCGGAAAACCGTTTATCACACGCATTCCGCTGATCCCGGGCGTGACGGATACCAAGCAAAATCTCACCGAAGTCGCGCGATTTTTATGTGATAACGGGGTAAAAACCGCGGAACTGCTGCCCTACAACAGGCTGGCAGGAAGCAAATACGCTTCCGTAGGCAGACGCTATTCGCCCGGCTTTGACGAAACCGTTATACCGCAAGCGCGAACCGAAATTTTCAGAAGCTTCGGCGTTGAACCGAAGGTCCTATGGGGGGATCACGTTGACTGAACACACCAAACAGATGCTGGCATACTTAAAAAAAGCGGAATACCGACGGGAGCGGACGCCCGGGACGATCGACGTGTCCGAAGAGGCGCGGGGGCAATCCGTCCTTTTTCGGGACGCGCTGCGTTTTCGCGTGATGCTGGAAAATGAAACGCCGAAAATATTTCCCTTCGACCGGTTCGGCTTCCGCCGCAGCCGCGAGGATTTTGCCTATTATACAGACGAAAACGGCAACCGGAGCAATCAGTGGAGCGCCGGGAACCTGACGCCGGATTACAAAAAGGCGTTGACGCTTGGGATGGAAGGGCTTCGGTCTGAGATTTTGGAGAAAGCACAGACCGACGACGGCGCGCATGAAGCGTTTTATGCCGCGGCGTTGGATACGCTGGACGCGGCGCTCAGCTATGCGGACAAATACCGCGAGTTCGCGCGAAACCATGCGCCGGAGGAACTGTACCGCGCCCTTTGCCGGGTACCTCGACAGGGCCCCGAAACCTTTTATGAAGCGTGCGTTTTTCTGCAGTTCCTGATTTTTACTTTGCGCTGTAACCGCAATACGCATATCGGGCTTGGCCGTTTCGATCAGTATATGCTGCCATTCTGGCTTGCTGATCTGGAACGGGGCGTATCTGAAGAAACGCTTTTTGAAACGCTGGAAGAGTTTTTTATCAGCCTGAATTTTGATACGGATATTTATCAGGGCGTGCAGCAGGGGGATAACGGCCAGAGTCTGATGCTGGGCGGATATGATCTTTCGGGGAACGATCAGTTTAATGCGCTATCGGCTGCCGTAATGCGCGCTTCTTTGGAGCTGCGTCTTATCGACCCGAAAATCAATCTGCGAGTCAGCCGCAAAACGCCCGCCGAGCGTTATCTTCTTGCCACCTGCATGACAAAACAGGGGCTTGGTTTTCCGCAGTATTCCAACGACGACGTGGTGATCCCGGGGCTCATCCGCCTCGGCTACGCGCCAGAGGATGCCGCAGACTACACTGTGGCCGCCTGCTGGGAATTTACGATCCCCGGCAAAGGCGCGGAGATTGTCAATATCGACAAGCTGGCATTCCCGAACGTGGTCAGACGGGAACTGTTCGCTCATCTGGAGGAATGCGACACTTTTGAGGCGCTGATGGAATACATGAAGCTCGGCGTGGCGGATGAGGCCGGAGAGATCGTCGGAAGGACCCGCGAGAGACGATATCCCGCTTCGCCCTATCTTTCGATCTTCATCGAGGGCTGTATAGCCACCGGCAGGGACGTAAGCGATTACGGCGCAAAATATAACAACTTCGGCGCGCACGGCGTTGGGATCGCCAACGCAGCCGACTCCCTTGCCGCGGTGCGCGAGGTGATTTACGAAACAGGCGACAGCGCAAAGAAGGAACTGCTGGATGCGCTCGAAAAGAATTATGAGGGATATGGGGCGCTCCGCAACCGACTGCTCGGCTGTCCGAAAATGGGCAGCGACGACGACCGCGCAGACGGGATCGCGGGCATTCTGCTGAAAACCTACGCCGAGGCGATGAACGGCAAACCCAACGCCGCCGGAGGGATTTTCCGCGCCGGAACCGGCAGCGCGCATGAATACTACTATTCCGCGCGAAATCTCGGCGCGACGCCGGACGGCAGAAAATCGGGAGAGATGTACGGTTCCGGTTTTTCACCGTCCCTTACGGGCAAGCCGACAGGCCCGCTCTCCTGCATCCGATCTTTTACGAAATACGACATGACGCGGCTCGTCAACGGCGGCCCGCTTTCCATGGAGCTGCACGACAGCGTTTTCCGCACAGACGACGGCGTAGAAAAAGTCGCACAGTTAGTTATGGCGTTTATCCGTCTGGGCGGACACCAGCTTCAGCTCAACTCCGTGAATCGCGACGTGCTGCTGGACGCGAGGGAGCATCCGGAAGCGCACCGGGACCTGATCGTCCGCGTATGGGGCTGGAGCGGCTACTTCGTTGAACTGGACAAACAATATCAGGAACATATCATTCGCCGGACGGAATTTCAGGTTTGAGAATTCGGAATCATGGTATTTTTTATCTCTTTCGCTTGCGAAAACCCAATCACAGTGTCCCATGTCTTCCTCCGTCAAACGCTTGCATAGCTGCTGCGAATTCTGTCCTGTATCTCTTCATCTGGTAACGCATCTTCAAGAATGATGGAAACCCAGCATTTTTTGTTCATGTGAAATGCCGGATAGTATCCCGGCTGAGAAAGGATATCCTTGATCTGCTCGCTGTCCACTTTTACGTTGATGACCTCAACGTCTCTGCGATCTTCAGACGCCGGATCAAG
>CAMVBD010000308.1 GCA_947165615.1 uncultured Clostridia bacterium
TGTCGGTGTTGACGATGACGCCTGAATTGTTTTTCAGCCAGCTTTCCGGCACTTTGTCTGTCTCGCCGTTCCAGCCCGCGAGGGCGGCGCGGTTCAGCGTGACGCTGTCCGTTTTGTAGCTGACCACGCCCGATTCGGGAACGGAGACGGTGCCTTCGATCGTCGCGGAAAGCGCAACGCCGTTTGCCGTTTTCGTGTCGAAATCCTGCGTGTGCGAGGCGCCCGTGACCGCCGTGCCCGCCGCGAGATTTTTCGCGCCGGTCAGGAGATTTGTGGTGCTGCCCGCCGTGACCGCGGTATCGAGGCCGCTGAAGGAAAGGTTAGCGGCGTCCACGGCCGCGCCCGTGAAGTCGCAGTTCAGAGCGTCCGTAAGCGCGCGGGGTTTGTTCCACGTCATATTGCCGAGGGAAATACCGTTCCCTTTCAGTTCGCCGCTGACGAAAACGAGGCTCCTGCCGTGGTCGGCGGTCTTTATGCCCCGGGACCAGACGCCGGAGAGCGTGACGCCGTCCAGCGTATGGCGGAAGTCGGCGCGGTCTCTGTATTTGTAGGCGCCGGTGATATTTTTGTCGGAGAAGAAGCTGCCGTTTGCGGTCAAAAGTGTGAATTGGTTCAGCAGGTTGTCCGGCGCGACTTTCAGCGTGTCGGTGTCCACGACGACGCCGGAAGCGTTTGCCCGCCAGCCCAGGGGCACTTGGTCCGCCGCGCCGTTGATGCCGCGTACGCTGACTTTGTCCAGTATGACGCTGTCCAGGATATAACGGACCGCGTTCACGGAGGCGGAGGCCATACCGTAGGCCGTGGCCGAAAGGTCCGTATTCACGCCCGAATAGAAGACGGGGAAGGACGTCGGCGCCTGCGCGCTGATCGTCGGCGGGTTTTGGAAGCCGGAAATCAGCGTCATGGTCTTATCGAGGGCAAGGGTCCTCGCCGCGTCGGCGGAGAAGGAGAAATCCAGCTTCGAGAGATCGACGGCGGGATTGGCGCCGAAGTAATAGTCCGAGACGTTATAGTAAGCGTTTGACGAGTCCCAGGGGATCGTGCCGTTGAAGGCGGCGTCGGTGTAAATGTTCTGGATCTTGTAGCCGAGGGTGTGGCGGTCCTTGGAGAGATAGACGGTGTGGGCTGTGTCGTAGCCCAGCGTCAGGCCGGTTTTGGGCGATACCGTCTCATGCACGAAGGGGCGCTCGATGATGTCGCCCGCTTTCAGCGCGGCGGTCTTTCCGTTCCGCGCCACGGTCAAATCCGAGATCGCGCCGCCCGCCGAGAGGAAGTTGTATTCCGCTACGCGCTTCTTGGAGCGAAGTCCCGTGAAGTCCACGGTGTTGACGGTGATGTTGCCGCCCGCCGAGACCAAAGGATTCATGCTCGTGGGCGTCGTGCCCAGCGAGATAGTGGAGGCGTTCAGGTCCTTCGTCAGGGTGACGGAGCCGCCTTCCGCGACGGAGAGGACGCCCAACGAGGCGCTGTTGCCGGTGATGGCGCCGCCTGTCGCCGTGGCGGTGCCGCCCATGTTGAGCTGGTCAACCGTGCCGTAGCCGGTCAGGTTTTTCGCGAAGAGGCCGCCCGGTATCATCGACACGGTGCCGCCTGCAAAAGTCCCGACGGCGCCCGTGCCGCCGCTGTGGATTTCCTGCGTGCCGCCCGAGTTGAGGACGCCCGTGTAGCCCTTGGCCCTCGGGCGGATGTTCTGGGTGCCGCCGTTCAGGGTCTGGACGACGCCTTTGCCGCTGTCGTCGCAGGCGATCTGCGTGCCGCCGTCCATGGTGACCACCGTGCCGCCGCCGCTTCGGATTTCCTGCGTGCCGTTGATCAGATGCCTGACGACGGCGACGCCGCCGGAAACCTCCTGCAGGCTTTCAAAGCCCCGCGGATCCGAATCGAGGGTTTCGACAATACCGGTACCGGCTCGGACGATTTGGGTGCCACCGTCAAGAAGCACTTTCGCCTCAGCGGTGCCGCCGGAGACGATCTGGACGCCGCCGCCCCCGCCGCCCACAGTTGTGCCGACGGCAGTGCCGCCGGAGACGATCTGGGTGCCGCCATTTACGATTAGGGACCTCTCGGATCTTCCCTGCATTGTCACAAGCTCCGTACCGCCGTCGTGAACTTGGGCATTTGTTGCCGTGGAGCCGCTGGTGACTTCCAGCGTGTAGCCTATAACGTCGATGGAATCCCGCGTAATGTTCACGATGCGGTGGGTGCCGCCTCCGCCTTGGTTAAAAATTATCGGATCAGCAGAGAAGGACGCCCCGCTGCGTTCCTCCAGAACGCCGCCGGCGTTGATCCTGGTGTAGCCGACGCCACTCACAGTGCCGCCCGATTTCGCGATTAAAAGTCCCCCCGCGTATACATCGCTTCCATCTGCGGTGCCCCCCCCTTCAACAATCTGGGTGCCGCCAAAAACGCTGGTTTTAAAGCCAAGACCGCCTGCCAAGATGACCTGCGAGCCGCCTTTCAGACTCGTGACCGTGCCGGTGCCGCCCGACGAAACAAACTGGGTGCCGCCGTCCATGGTCGAGACCGTGCCCCTGCCGCCCGAAGAAATGAGCTGGGTGCCGCCGTTCATGGTCTCGATCGTACCGCCGGGCCACACCCGCTTATTCTTGTAGTCGGCTTTGCCGAGGACGATTTGCGTGCCGCCGTTCATGGTCTTGACGTTGCCGGAGCCGCCCTGCGAGACGATCTGGGTGCCGCCGTCCATTTTCGTGATCGTGCCGAGCGCGTAAAGCCCGGCATAGACCTCTTCCTGGAGGATCTGCGTGCCGCCCTTCATGTTCTCGATGCAGGCGCTGGCGTAGGGCACGATGAATTGGCTGCCGCCGTTCATGGTCGAGACCGTGCCCAAGCCGCGTGATTGGATTTCCTGCCTGCCGCGGTCCATCTTCGTGATGACGCCGCTTCCGCCGCTGTAAACGATCTGGTAGCTGTTATCTATGTTTTGGAGGTACTCGATCGTATGCAGTTCGTCATCATGTACGTAGCACATGCCTGTCGTACCGGAATGGTGTTCTTCCTTGTGGCGGGCCTCGGTCACGTTGACAAGCGCGCCGAGAGCCGCGCCGCCCCCGTCCTTCACAATGTTCACATAAGGCAGCACGATCGGAGCCGCCGCGTTCAGCAGATTGACGACGGAAAC
>CAMVBD010000309.1 GCA_947165615.1 uncultured Clostridia bacterium
ACCTGCCGCAATTTCGTCATCCAGTCCGAGATCCCGTTTTACCCCAAGGGCAGGAGGGATCTGACCCTCGATGCCGTAGTCGGCGAGACCCGGGGCCTTCTCAAAAGCCGGCTAAAGCCCGAAGTCCTGCTGCGCTCGGTCAACCGCTTTGTATCCCTGCGGCAAAACCCGGTCCTCGGCGCCGTCCCCTATTTTATCAAAAAGCCCGTTCTCGGCGTGCTGCAAAAAAAGACCCACAAACGCTTTACCACCATTTTTACAAACGTCGGCGAAACGACTTTGCCGCCCACCGCCGCCTCCATTGTCAAAAGCCTCGGCTTTGTCAACGGCGACACCGGCCGCTACGGTCTGCCCGTCACGGTATCGTGCATCGGCGGCGCGGGGACGCTTTCCGTCTGTTTTTCCGCCGTCAACCGCGACACCCGCTTTTTTGACGCCTTTGTCGGCATTCTCGGCGAGGAAGGGCTCGACGTGAACGTGCGCCGGATCGTCCCGGAAGTCTGACCTGAACAAAAAAAGGACTGCCCGCCGGACAGTCCTTCTTTTATCGTCTTTATCGGATCTTGCCGATCTTTTCGTACAGCGCGTCGGCTTTTTTTGCCCACGCGTCGTACCCCGCTTCGGTATCCGGAAAGCGCTTATAGTGCTCCGAGATCGCCACGGCGTTTTTCAGCGCGCCGACGGCGGCTTTTACGGTAGACAGGCGGATCTTCTTTTTTGCAATGCCGCCGGCAAAGCCCTTGGCGGCGCCGAACAGCGTTTTGACCGGCAGTGGAGCGCCCGCCGCGGCATTTAAGAGTTCGTCGCTGATGATCCCGCTTTCAAACGCGTACTGGAATTCGTCAAAGTTTGCGGCGTTGACCACGCCCACCAGCAGCGCTCTTAGCATGGCGAATTCCGCGCCCTGCGAAGCGTTGTATTTTTTGTTGATCTCCCACATGTAGCCGCGCGTGACCTTGCCGAGCTTCAGCGCGCGGTCCAGCGTATCGAAGGCGAGTTGTAACTGCACCATGGAGCTTGTCACGCCCTCGCCGTTGACGGATTTCGTCAGATTCCCGGCGTCGCCGGACACGAAAAAGCCGTCCGCGACCATGGAATAGGGATTGCGGGTGTAGGGCGTGCGCCCGCGCTCGACGTGGTCAAGTTCATATGCCGGCAGCGGCACGGTCTGTTCCATGTCGGCGTAGATTTTTTCGGCGTAGTCGAACGAATGGCACGCGCCGATGCCGATGATGGCGCCGTGCGGGTCCGCCGAGGGGGCGATCCAGGATTTATAGTACGCCCAGAACGTGGAGCCCTCGAGATAGTCCTTCGGGTCGAGGAGCCTGACGTACCGCAGAATGACGTAGAACATGTCTTCGTCTGTAAGCTGGTCGTTTTCGACGCCGTACCCGTCCGGCAGCGCGGTCCTGCCCACCGCCGCCATGCCGGAGCAGTCCGCGACAAGTCTTGCGCCGATCTTTTTGCCGTGCCCCTTCCAGCGGGTGTCCACGCCGCAGATCTTTTTGTTTTCGTCAAACAAAAACGCCTTGAATTCGCAGGAATACAGGATCTTCGCGCCGGCCTTTTCGGCCTCCTCGTTCAAAAGCATGGTGTATTCGTGCATGTGCAGCCCCACCATCGGGTTCATCTGACACTTGGGGTACAGCGTCAGGGGGTCGGCGTTGTAGTTTTTGACGAATTCAAACGCCCACGCGGGGTCGCCCTTTTGCGGGCGCGGAATCCCGAGCCGCCCGAATTCCTTTTCCTCAATGTGAAAAATGTCGTACTTCGTGCCGACCTTCGTCTTCGGCAGTTTGTCGATCACAAGGACGCTGTGTCCACGCTTTGCCATGTGCTTTGCGAGATACGCGCCGGTGCTGCCCGCGCCGATCACCACGAGATCATACTGCTCCATACCGTCATCTCCTTTTCTTTCATTATATCGGGAATCCGGCGGCGTGTCAAGGGCCGCCCGCGTCCGCCGAGCGGCGCGCGATCTTCTTTTTTCCTCTTTACTTTTGCGCTTATTTGCGGTATACTTAAGATTGGAATATTATCTACCCGGAGGGAAGACTATGAAACTGACGAAAAAGGTTCTGTCTTTGCTTTTGAGCATGCTTCTCGTGCTGACGGCTCTGCCGCTGACGTTTGCAAAAACGGCCGCGCCCGCCGACGGCGACCTGCTGCTGGCAACCATGTCCGACGTGCATTATTACCCCGAAAGTCTCGCGCAGTATCGGGGCGAGGCGTTTTACGACTACACGCGCGGCTTCAACTGCGTGTGGGATAACCTCGACGGCGTCGTGGAATCTGCCTTTGCCGCCATCAAACGCGACGTTACGGAAAAGGGACTCAAATACCTCGTCCTGACCGGGGATCTGACGACCAACGGCGAATACGAGGGCCACGCGGCGCTTGCCGAAAAACTCAGAGCCCTGAAGGAAGAGACCGGGCTTCATATCTACGTCATCAACGGCAACCACGACGTCAATAACCCCGACGCCGCGCAGTTCGTCACGCCCGACGGCCTTAAGACCCGGGCAAAAATGACGACCCCCAAGGACTTTTACGACATTTACTACGACTTCGGCTTCTCCGAGGCCGCGTCCACGTTCTCGGCGCCGGACACCGGCAAGGCCGGGGCGCTGAGTTATTCCATCGACGCGGGCGCGTTCCGCTTTATTATGATCGACGCGGGCAAGTACACCGCCGACAACACCGAAAAAAAGCAGGACGTCAAAGAGACCGGCGGCAATATCACGCCCGAGGTGCTCGAATGGGTCAAAGGCGAGGCTGCCGCGGCAAAGGAAAAGGGCCAGACCCCCATCGCCTTTACGCACTGGAACCTGTCCGAAATGAACTACCTCCACGGCGAAATTTTGCAGGGCTTCGTCATCGACGACGGCTACCGTTTGCAGGAGACCTTTGCCGACATGGGCATCCACTACGTCTATTCCGGCCACCAGCACGTCAGCGACATTGACGTGACGTATTCGGACGCCGGCGAAAAACTCGTCCCCGTCATTACGCCCATCCTGACCCAGTACCCCTACGCGTTCCGGGAATCGGCGTTCTCCGTTAAAGACGGACAAATCGACGCCCGCTTCGACATGCTCCCGGTGGACGACGCCATGCCGGTCGTCTCCCGCTC
>CAMVBD010000310.1 GCA_947165615.1 uncultured Clostridia bacterium
CCCCCGAGATGCGCGTCGCCGAGCTCGTGCTTTCCGTAAAGGAGCTTCTGGCGTACCGTCCGGACCTCACGGGGGACGTTTCGGCGGCTGCCGACTTCACTGTCCCGTCGGGATGGGCGATGGAAGCCTATGATTTTATCGAGGAGATCCTCGAGGCCGTCTCCGGGAATGCCTCTGCCGTGCTGATCTTCCTGTCCGACGCCGGAGGCCTGCGCCTGCGCGCGCAGGCGGACTGCCCGCCGCCCGACGGCTTCGGGGGCTTTGCGGAGGCCGAAAACGGCGCGGCCTTCTTTACGCGCGTCTTCGGAGAGGAGGCGGCGATATGACCGACCTGCGCTTTCTCACGACGCCGGGCTTTTACCTCCAGCTCTGGACGCTGCTGCTCCTCGTGGTCAGTCTGCGCCTGACGCTTTCGACGCTGACGCGGCGGCTGCGTTCCGTGCCCGGCGCGGTTTCGGCGGGGCTTTCCGTCTGTGCCTACGCGTTTTTCCAGTACTGTATCGAAATGATGCTCCGGGACCGGCGTCCCCCGGCGGCAGCCTTCCTCGTTCCCGCCCTTCTCACCCCGGTCCTTCTGGTCCTTGCCCTGCGCCGGCGCCGGGGAAAAGACGCGCTCACGCGGGACAGCGTGAAGGAAAGCATCGACTCCCTGAAGACCGGCCTGCTGTGCGCCAGGCCCTCGGGCGTGGTCAAGCTCAAGAACGAAACGATGGAAGCCCTTTGCCGCGAAGTGACTGGCGCGGAGCTTTCCGACGGCGAGACCTTCTGGCGCGCCGTATCAACGGGAGCGCTTCTCGGCGGGGCCGAGGCGCTGGAGACCGGCGAGCGGCCCATCGTCCGACTCCCGGACGGGCGGGTCTTCGGCTTTTCCCGCCGTCCCATCGACGTGGAAGGCGAGACCCTGTTCGAGATCCTTGCCGCCGATATGACGGAGGAATACCGCATCACCCGGCAGTTGATCGAAAAAGAAAAGCAGGCGGACGCGATCAACTGCCGCCTGCGGGACCTTGGCGAAAGCATCACCGATATGACCATCGCACGCGAACGCCTCGCGGCAAAGATCCGCATCCACGACGACCTCGGCACCGCTCTGCTCGGCACGCGCCTCTATCTCTCCGGTGAGGAGGGCGTGACGAAAGAGAGTCTGTTGTCCCTCTGGCGGCAGTGCGTCACGCTCATGCGCCTGCGCGATACGCCCGACGACGCGCCCTGTCCCGGGGATGGGGCGCCGGAGGAGATCTGTGCGCGTCTGGGGCTCCGTCTGGTCCTCACGGGCGACTTGCCGGAAGCCGCCCTGCCTGCCCACATCCTGCGCCTTGGCGTCTGGGCGTGCGCCACCAACACCCTGCGCCACGCCGGGGGCGACGCGCTGTATCTTGCCTGTGAAGAGACTCCGGAAAACATCGTTTTCGTATTCACCAACTCCGGCGCCCCGCCCGTCGGCCCCATCGTCGAAGGCGGAGGACTCGGAAATCTCCGGCGCGAAGTCGAACGCGCGGGCGGGGAAATGACAGTGTCGTCCGTCCCCGTTTTCCGCCTTGTGATCAAACTCGAAAGGAAGGATCCGTCATGAGTTTCCGGGTCGTAGTCGTGGACGATCAGGCGCTGGCCTTACAGCGTCTGAGCACGCTTGTTAGAGAAAGCGGGACCTGCGTCCTCGCCGGGGCCGCATCCTCGGGGGAGGATGCGCTGCGCCTGTGCCGGGAAAAGTCCCCGGACCTTGTCATCCTTGACGTGGTGCTCGGGCACGGCATGAGCGGCATTGAGACCGCCGAAAAACTGAAATCCCTCTTCCCCGGGATCCGGCTCGTGATCGTCACCTCCATGCCGGAGGTCTCGTTCATCGAACGCGCCAGAGCCCTCGGCGCCGAGAGTTTCTGGTATAAGGAACTGGAGGAGCATCCGCTCATTTCCGTCGTGGAGCGAACGCTCAACGGGGAAAGCGTCTACCCGGACTCACCCCCGCCTGTGCCGCTGGGCGATACGCTGTCCACCGACCTTACGCAGACGGAGTTGGTCGTTCTGCGTCTGATGACGACGGGCGCCACGAATCTCGAGATCGCGCGGGAACTGAGCATCGAGGAGACGACGGTCAAAAAGCATATCACCAATATGCTCAAAAAAACCGGCTACCGCAACCGCGTGGAATTGGCCGTCAACGCCCGCGTCGCCGGCCTTGTCATCGGGGAGATCTGAGGCGCCGGCGCGTTTCTAACATAAAAAACGCCCCGGTTTGCCGCGTAAAGCGGACAAACCGGGATTGACGATTATCGGCTTGTATCTGTTGAGATCCCAGTTCGTACGCTGACCGGAACGATTTATGTAACCCGGTACTATTATGAGAAATCCGGGTTGCGGACGATTTCACCGACCACTAAAACGCTGACGTACATCGCAATTCCGATTTTGACCCATGTTTTCCCCATACGGGAATTTTCACAGAAAATCAGCGGGGCTCTTCTGGACCCCGCCGGTCGACTTTGCATTTTCGATCAGTTATATCACTCTCCCGACAAATCCTGATTGTTTTATTCCACAATCATCCGTACCGAATCAGTGAAAGAGCCCTGCCGGAGCGGACGGACTGTTCCGGCAGGACCCTTTTTTGAAGAGTAATAAAGAGGTACGTTCAGAAATCAGGTTTCAAAATCATTACCTCCTGTTTTATCATTGTTTTTTTGCTGTAAAAACCGTTCCGGCTGCTTTCTACCCCCTTCTTCGGGCCGTATGCCCCATTTTCTTTATTATGAGCTCGTTTTCAACAATGGAAACGAGCTCAGTTTTTAGCAAAGGGGATCAAAGGGGATCATTAGGGGATCATGTGTGTTTTTTAGCCCAAAATCAGCAAAAAATGAGGGGCATAAAAAAGCCGAAAACCCTTGATACACAAGGGTTTTCGGGGTGGAGCTGGTGGTCAGAATCGAACCGCTTTTGCGGCTGCGCCGCAAAGCGGAAAAAGATTAAAAACGCCCCGGTTTGCCGCGTAAAGCGGACAAACCGGGATGCGAAGTTGTCAGTTCGATTCTTCCCGATTTAATAACGAAACAGGACGGTCGAAAGACCGTCCTGTTTCGTTGGAGCTGGTGGTCAGAATCGAACTGACAACCTGCTCATTACGAATGAGCTGCTC
>CAMVBD010000311.1 GCA_947165615.1 uncultured Clostridia bacterium
AAAACGTAATAGAAAAGCGGGGGACCGTTCCGCAGTCCCCGGGTGAAAACGTCACGGGCGAAGCGATCGAAAACGTCGATAAGGTCGAGACCAAAAATACCCCCCTCGTTGAGGTGACTGTCGGCGCGGATCAGACGCTGGATCCGACTGAGATCTACAAAAAGATCCTGCCCTCGTCCGTCGGTATCCTGGTTTATTCCAAATCCTCGCATGAACTGCTTTCCGAAGGCTCCGGCGTGATCTTCCAGGAGGATAACGACGGCGAATATACCTATAT
Organism: uncultured Clostridia bacterium; assembly: GCA_947165615.1. Taxonomy (GTDB): domain Bacteria; phylum Bacillota; class Clostridia; order Oscillospirales; family Acutalibacteraceae; genus RUG806. The sequence goes on from CAMVBD010000311.1 coordinate 278, forward strand.
CGTTACCTGCGCCCATGTCGTCAAGGGGGCAAATCAGAACATTATGGTCCAGCTTTCTTCCGATGAACGCGAGATCCCCGCGCAGGTCGTCGGCTACGATTCCCGTACCGACATCGGCGTGATCCGTATCAAGGAGAGCGGTCTGACGGCGATCGAGATCGGTGACAGCGACAAACTTGTCGTCGGCGAGACCGTATATGCCATCGGCAATCCCGGCGGCACGGAGTTCGCGTTTACGTTTACAAACGGTATTGTGACGGCGCTTGATCGCCCTGTTTCATCCTCATCGACCGGCTACACCATGGAATGCATCCAGCATAACGTTGCCATCAACCCCGGAAACTCCGGCGGCGCGCTCGTAAACCGGTTCGGACAACTGATCGGCATCAATTCCATGAAGATCGTGGCCGCGGATTACGAGGGCATGGGCTTTGCGGTCCCGTCTTCCGTATTTGTTGAGATCGTCAACGAGATCATGGAAAAGGGGTATGTCTCCTCCCGTCCCAAGATCGGCATTTCGTATCTCAAGGCGTCCGACGAGCAGGCGTACGCTATGTTTGTCGCAATCAAGAACCTTCCCGCCGGGTCGATCGTAGTCGCCGACGTCAGCAAAGATTCCGACTTCTACGGAGACCTGCAGAAAGGCGACCTCGTGACCGCCATCAACGGCAAAGACCTGGATTCCGCTGCAGATCTGCAAACTTTTGTAGAGAACATGCAGGTCGGCAATACCGTCACGCTTCACGTCGTGCGGATCAACCGCGACTATTCCTATACGGAGCAGGACGTCACCGGAAAACTGGTAGAAGACAAAGAAACGATGGAAGATGAAACCGAGGAGCCAGAGACCTCGATCTTCGACGGCTATTTTGACGATGGCGATGGAGGTTCCGACTACGGGTTTGACGACTTCTATGATCGTTTCTTCGGCGGACAGCAATGATCCGAAACAAAAAAACGCCTTTCGGCGTATCAAAAAGCAGGTTTTTCGCAAAACCTGCTTTTTTTTGTTTCTGTTTATCCGAAGTCTTCCACAACTTCCGCAAAGGTTTTTGCAATGACGATCTGTGTGTTGGGCCCCATGGAATTCGTCTCGTGGTAGTGCCGTTCGTCAAACCGGTCTCTGGTCGTATCGAGATACGGCTGGGTCGGATGCAAAACAAATTCGTTTGGCTCGACGCTGTATCCGGTCATGTCGTTTGTCACGCCGAAAACGATCAGATCCCTGTCGCCCGCGATCTCACAAAGCGGCGGCGCGTTTACTTCCGGCCCTTTTCCCGTTGCGCTGTCCGCAGCGGAGCGATACCCGCCGTAAACGGTGGAAACAAAACTCTCGCCTGGTAAAAACAGGATCTTTTGCGTCCCGATCGTCAGATAGGTCATTTCCGTCTTCATGGCGATCCCCGTCTTTGATGCATCATCCGGGAACGGACGGAAACTCATGGTCCCCAAAATCGCAAGGAACGCCAGAACGTTGTTGTCGACCGGCAGATAAAACTGGCGTCTGAGAAAGCGGATCTTCGGTTCCAGCGCGGTTTCATCCGTAATGGACAGAGCGGCGTCCGCATAAAAACGCCCCTGCTTTTTCACCGTGTCCACGGGATCTTTCCCTCCCATGTCGGAAGCGTCCATCCCCCCGATCGCGCCAATGCCGAACAGCACGTCCGCGCCGATCTTCTTTTTGATCTCTTCCCGCATATAGTAGGGGTATTCGCCCGAAAGCATCCGGTTGTCTCCGCCCAAAGAATTCGGGTGCGCGCCGACGTTGATGATGTAAATGTCACGGCTGCCGTCGTCCGGATGGAAGCGGAGACGGTACAGGACCTCGTGACGATCCGTAAAGGGTCTTTTCGCGTATAAACCGTCCTGAATCGGCGCCTTGCCGGTAAAAAGCATACCCGGCCTGCGCGTCAGAAATGCCAGTTCCGCCGTGCGCACGGCTTTTTCAAACAGTTGCTCCATATACGCGGCGTCTTTCCCGTTTGTGGGAATGGAAGCATAGGGCTTCCCCCAGTATCCGACGGTGTCGATCCCGGAATGGGAATGCGTGCAGCTGACATTCACGCTCCGGCAGCCTTTGATGATTTTGGAGGAGAAGATCCGATTGCGGATGACTTCGACTTCAACGTTCGTCAGTCCCACAATATCGGCGGAAAGCCATAAAATGCCTTCATCCGTACCGCAGTCCAGCCACAACGCGTGGATATAAACCGGGGAGAGAACGCCCTTCATTTTATGCCCGGAGCCGTGTCCGGCAATATAGTACGTCTTTCCGTCGTTTTCCGGCGGCATAATGTCGTCCAAGGCAAACCCCGCGCGAAAACGGGGACCTTCCAAGGTAATGGGGCCGTTGCGAACGATATCCTGCCGGATCACGTCCCGATGGACTTTTTTTCCGTAACGGGCAGTGATTTTTTGAATCGCGGAAGACGCGACGTCCAAAATTGCCATTCGAAAAACCTCCCTGATCAAATTTCTGCTATATTACTATAACAAAATACTGTGTATAGAATATGGCGTTTTTGTAAATAATGTCGTTTCTCCGACAAAAAAACGGACGGGGAGGCCGTCCGTTTTTTCCTTCAGTTTTCTCAGATGTTATTGATGAGTTTAATCAGATCGACGTACAACTGCCGGATCCCGTTTGTGTTCAGAAGGCCGCCTTCCAGCGCCATGTGGTCTCCGCGATAAGTCGGAAAAATATTCCACACGCCGGGTTCAATGCTGTTTTCATCCAGATCTTTCTGCGGGGCGCCAAACGGAGCGCGCGCGGAAATGGTATTGACAAGTCCGTCGTTTTCCTGCCAGGATGCGTCGATCGTATAGCCGCCTCTGGTAGTCCCG
>CAMVBD010000312.1 GCA_947165615.1 uncultured Clostridia bacterium
GGCGCGCGCCGTGGCGCAGCCTGGTATCGTCTTCGGGAATGGTGAACGTGTAGGTGCGGGTGACGCCCGCGTAGGAGCCGGATTCCGTTTCCGTAACGTTGTCCGGCGTCAGAATGTAAAACGCGTACGGCGCGTAGCTGTAGGGATTGGTTCCCGGATTGCTTCGTACCAGCAGCACGAGGATCAGGCATGCGAGCGCAAGCAAAACGGCGGCGATCCTTGCCGCAGCCGTTCTGTTTTCGGGACGGCGGGCGTTCATACGCTCAAACCGGACACGCTGTGACGGAGATGGCTGATCTGGTTGCGGATCTTGTTTTTGTTCAGCGGTTTGAGGATATATCCGCTGCAGAACAGATCCAGCGCCTCGCCGGCGTATTCCGGGTGCCCGGTAAGGAAAATGATATTGACGAAGGGGTTCAGCGAAGTCAGTTCTTTTGCGAGATCCAGACCGCTGCTTCCCTGAAGTTCGATATCCAGGAACGCGACGTCCACTCGGCAGCTCTTCGCAAACTGCAGCGCATCGGACGCCCAGCGAAAGGGGTGGACGCTCGCCGCCGGAAGCGCCTCGGAAAGCGTTCTGTAGCAGTCGTCGAGCATGACGAGCTCGTCTTCCACCAACAGGATCTCAGGCGTATCCGCGCGGTTGAAGGGGGCCTTGAGCATCACAGCCGGGTCCACGCCGAACTGCTCTGCCATTTTGATGATCAGCTCCGTGTCGGGAAAGCGGATGCCGCGCTCCCAGCGGGAAACGGTCCCCTGGTTCACGTACAGAAAATCCGCGAGATCTTTCTGCGACATCCGGTTTCTGCTGCGTAATTCAGTTATGAGTTCTCCAATCGTGTTGCTCATAGCCATTTCTATGTTCCTAAACTAATTTATTTTAACATGTTCAGCGCTATTTTGCAAAAAACGATCGTCGAACCGCCATGGATGGCCCGGATGGCCAAACCCTATGGAATTATGCCGTTTTTATGCCGTTTGGCCCGTTTCGGGTATTCTTCCTTTTTTATACGCTAAAATACTATTGTCGTATTTTGTGCACTTTTTTGCCAAGGAGGGCGAGCCATGCGAAAAGGCGTCATTTCCAATATCACAGACGCGCTTGCGAGCATCAACACCAAAGCGCTGCCGCTGTACGCGGCGATCTTCGTTTTCGGTTCATTGCTTCTCGGTACGCTGGTCCGTTTTCTGCTCGAAAACCTCGGCGCGCTGATCGCAGGCGAGCACGGTTCTTTCCGCGTTCACATGCTGCTCGAGCCCGCCACGTGGCTGATCGGCTTTGTCATTTCCTGCGTGATCTTGTTTATTTTCGCGGTCAACGGAGGGTTTGGAAAAGCGGGCGCTCTGGGAAGGAGCATGCTGGGCAGCAAGGGCGCCGACAAGGACGTGGTCATGGGTTCCCTGGAAAACAGCCGTTTCCTGACCGACGAAGAAAGGGACAAGTATTTCCCAAAGTTTACCTACGAGACCCTTCCCCAGATGAAGAACGACGGCGTGCCGGTCAGGGCTGTGCTCAACAAAAAGGGCATGCTGGAGGGCAACTTCAAGCCCGGCGTACACGCGCTGGTCATCGGCGCCACCGGTTCCGGTAAGACCACGACGTTCATCAGCCCCATGATCCAGCTGATCGGCGCCACCGAATGCGGCTCCTCCATGATCCTGACGGACCCGAAGGGCGAGCTGTTCGACCTTCACAGCAAATTCCTCCGCGAGAGAGGATACAAAGTCCTGGTACTGGATCTGCGCGATACGTATTCTTCCAGCCGCTGGAATCCTCTGGAACCCATCTGGGATTCCTATCAGGAATATCTTGACGCCGGCAAGGGCGTGCGCATGCACCTCGACAGCATGGACGACTATCCCGATCTTCGCCGCATGAACGGCGACGCCAGGCCCGGAGAGCGCTGGGTGGAATGGAATGGCAAGGCTTACGCGGACCTGACCCACTGCCGCGACGACATCTCGGTGGCGCGCCAGAAGATCTACGACGAAATGTACGAAGACCTGCAGGACCTCGTCGGCGGTCTCATCCCCATACAGAACGAAAAGGATCCCCTCTGGGAGAGAGGCGCCCGCAGCATCGTCACCGCGACGTGTCTGGCGATGCTCGAGGACAGCGCGGACCCGGAACTGGGGATGACGAAAGAAAAGTTTAACCTCTTCAACGTCAACAAGGCCCTGGGCAACTCCGACAACAACTACGAAGTGCTCAAGAATTACTTCGAGGGACGGGACCCGCTGTCCCAGGCCTACCAGCTTTCCCGCCAGGTCATGACCGCGCCGGAAGCGACGCTCGGCTCCTACATGTCCATCACGTTCGACAAGATGAGCATCTTCAACGACCGCGGGCTCTGCGGCCTGACGAGCGCCACGGATATCCGCGCGGAGGAGTTCCCCTTCGAGAAGACCGCGCTGTTCCTGAAGATCCCAGACGAAAAGGACACGCGCCACTTCCTGGCGTCTCTGTTCATCCTGAGCACTTACAAGAAGCTCATCAAGGTGGCCACGAGCCTTCCGGGTCAGACCCTGCCGCACAACGTATACTTCATCATGGACGAGTTCGGCAACATGCCGAAGATCGACAAGTTCGGCCAGATGATCACCGTAGGCCGTTCCAGAAAGATCTGGTTCAGCATGGTGGTGCAGAGTTTCGTCCAGCTCACGAACGTGTACGGCAAGGACATCGCGGACATCGTCATCGGCAACTGCGGCGTCAAGATGTTCATCGGTTCCAACGACATCGAGACCTGCAAGATGTTCTCGGAGATGTGCGGCAACATGACCGTCCGCACGACGAGCACCAGCAGCAGCCTCGGAAGCAAGTCCGGCGACGTGAACGTCTCGACCCAGACCCAGGTGCGGCCGCTCATCTACCCGTCGGAACTGCAGCGCCTGAACAACCAGGAGAGCACCGGAAACAGCATCGTCGTTTCCTTCAACTCCTTCCCGCTCAGGACAAAATACACGCCTTCCTACAAGTGCCCGTACTACAAGTTCGGGCCGATGGATCTCACGGAGATCCGCAGCAACATGTTCCGGGCGGACGAGGTGTACTACGATCTGAAGGAGCGTAACGACAAGATACTGGGCGAACAGAGCGCAGCCGGAGACAGGCG
>CAMVBD010000313.1 GCA_947165615.1 uncultured Clostridia bacterium
GACGAGGGCAGCAGCAAAAGGCGCAGAATGACGGTCAGAATGATCAGGGAGATCAGATAGTTGGGAATCAGATGGTACAGTCCGCTGAGCGCCCAACCGAAGGGATAAGCGAGTACGTTATAAAGCCATTGCATAGATCGTGTCTCTCCTTGATCTCAGTTCTTTTTGTCTCTGTACCGGATGCGTTTGAAGTCCGGGACGGGATCGACGCCGCCCGGGAACAGGGGATTGCATCTCAGGAGCCTTAAGGCCCCGAGGAGCCCGCCGAAAAGAAAGCCGTATTTTTCAACGGCGTCGTAGGTGTATTGGGAACAGGTCGGATAGTATCTGCAGCGAGCGGGGAGTTGAGGGGAGATTTTTCGCTGATAAAAAGAGATGGCTCGAAGCGCCGGGCTCTCGTTGTTATCCTTCTGTTTCATCGGGAATGACACCTGCTTTCCGGAGGTGCGAAAGCATAACGTCCGCGATCTCCGTACTCTTTTTGGAGGAGGTCCTGGTCCTGGCGACAAACACCAGGTCCACGTTTTCCTGGATCTCAGGCAGCCTCTCTGCCGCGGCCCGGATCACTCTGCGCGCACGGTTTCTCCGTACGGCGTTTCCGATTTTTTTGCTTGTCGTGATCCCGATACGACAAATTCCCGCGCGGTTCTTAACCACGTAAGTGACCAGCGCAGGATTTGTGTATGCTTTTCCGCGGGTATAGGCCCTGCGGAAATCACTGTTCAGATGTAGTGTCGTCGGTTTGGACAAGGCGGTCACGTCCCGCTGTGCGTCGGTTTTACGCCGACTCAGGCGGAAAGCTGCTTTCTGCCCTTGGCTCTGCGGCGGGCAAGAACCTTGCGGCCGTTCGCGGTGGACATTCTCTTGCGGAAGCCGTGCTCCATTTTGCGCTGACGCTTTTTGGGCTGGTACGTTCTTTTCATGCTGATACCCCTCCATTCTTTGGTTTGCTGTGAAAAATCAGAGAACTTTTTCAGCGGATTGGTCGGAAAGGGCGCTTTTCACCCTTCATTCCATACTTCGCTATTATATATCAGGAGGCAGGGCTTGTCAAGACTTTTTTTCTCGGCGCCGGGACGGCGGACAATACAGGTTTTTTACAGAAACCCCTTGTATAATTCGGAAAAGAGGTATAAAATAAGAATAACTGTGGGTTTTTGTCTCACGGAAGACCGGATCCGAAACCGTTGGAGGAAGAAATGAAAAACGAGATCGTCGAAAAACGCAGAGCCTTTTTGATCAACGCGGCCTTTTTCGCGCTGATTTTGGCGCTGTTTTATTTGCTGGCGCGCACTTTTTTCTACATTATCGCGCCGTTTGTCTTCGCGTTTCTGGTCGCCGCGCTCCTGCACAGGCCCGTGACCTTTATCAGCCGCAAAACGCCCTTTAAGCGCGGGATCGTGGGCACCATCATCGTATTGACGGTGCTGGCGATCGTGGTGTTCGTTCTGTTTTTGCTCGGACAGACCATTTGGACGAAGATCATGGATTTTGTGCATTACGTCGGCGACAAACTCAAAAACCTCGGGGATACCGCCGAGGAACTGCGCGCCTGGAGCGTCAAAGCGGTCAGTTTTCTGCCGGAAGCGCTGCGTATAAAAGCGCAGGACGGACTCAATTCCTTCTTCGGACAGATCATTGAGACGGGCGAGCTGCCGATCAACTTCAATTCCGTCAAGGACGTGCTGTCCAAACTTCTGTCTTCCGGCGCCGGGTCCGTCAAAAACACCATCACCGCCATCCCGTCCGCCGTGATCGCCGTGGTCGTCTCCATCATCGCCTGCGTGTTCATGACTGTGGATTACGATAAAATGCGCGGGTTCGTCGTCCGGCAGATCCCGGAGCGACACCTGACAAAGCTGCGCGACGCCCGTACCGTGACCCTGTCCAGCCTGAAAAAGATGTTCAAGGCTTATTCCCTCATCGTGCTGATTACGACGACGGAAATGACCATTGGTCTGTCTGTCCTGAAAGTCTTCGGGATCTTTGAGATCAATTTTTCTTATCTCGTCCTCATTGCGATCATCATCGCCCTTGTGGATATCGTACCCGTGCTCGGCACCGGCACCATCGTCATCCCGTGGGCTGTGATCTCCTTTATCAACGGCGAAGCGAAAATGGGGATCGGCCTCATCATTATCTATGCCGCCATCACCGTCATCCGTCAGATCATCGAGCCCAAACTTGTTGCCGGTCAGGTGGAAATGTCCCCGGTCGTCACGATCATGGCCATGTATATCGGCACCAAGACACTTGGCATACTCGGCTTCTTCATTCTTCCCTTTACCTGTATCGTCATCAAGCGTCTTAACGACGAAGGGATCATCCACCTCTTCAAGACCGAAAATACCGCCGACCCCGAACCGGATGGGGAGGGCGGCGTCCCCGCCGATGAGGCGCCCGTCCCGGTTGAGGCGGAGACCCGGGATTGAGGCGGATCTGTTGCTGAATGAAATTCTCAGTTTTCGGAAAATTGTCCAATCTTTTTAATAAAATATGAACTATTTTTCTAATATGGAAAAATAAATGTGACAAAGTGTGCTAAAGTACATTTGTGATGAAATCGCGTTCCATACGGGACGCGCCGAATAAAGGAGGTCCTTTTTATGCTGTCCGCACTTTTACAGACGATCGCAAACCTGGGCTTTGACGCGCAGGCAGTCAATAACGCGTTCCAGTCCATCATGGATTCCATCCAGACGGGCGACAAAAGTTCCCTTACGGGGCTTGTGGGCATTTTCAAGGGGATCCTTGCTGCCATTACCGGCGCAGACGCGGCGGATATCAGCCTGATCCTGAATTCTCTTGCGACCAGCGTCATCGGGCTGCTCAGCAATCCCAATTCCACGTCCGTTCTGACCACCATTACGGGCGCGTAAACGTCTGCATCCGCTCCCGCCGCAAGGCGGGAGTTTTTTGTTCATGCGTCGTATTTAAAATGTAATATATTATATAAGCCGTCAAACCCGGCGTTATGTACCGATCAAGAACATGGAGTCCGTATGAAACGTTTTTTTTTCATCCTCCCGCTTGCGCTTCTCCTTTTGTCGGCCGCTTCCTGCGCGACCGCAAAAGAGCCGCTGCCGACGGAGGAGTATTCCTATTA
>CAMVBD010000314.1 GCA_947165615.1 uncultured Clostridia bacterium
ATCTTTTGGCGGACGGGGCCGAGGGGGGTCGACTCGGTCGTTTCGCGTCTTTCGAGGGTCGCCCGCGTTTTTTCGGTCATCCGCACGCCGAGGGTGGTCGTATGGCGGAAAACCTCTTTGACGATACGCTCGCGGTCCTCCGGTCTGCACAGGACGGTCAGGAGCGTGCCGGGTCTCCCCTTTTTCATGAGGATCGGGGTCAGAAAGACGTCGAGCACGCCGGAAGACAGCAGCCGTTCGGCGGCAAAGGCCATGGCTTCGGGGGTCATGTCGTCGAGATTGCACTGCAGTTCCCAAACCCTGTCCCCCTGTGCGTCGGCGGTCTGCCCGAGGAAGGCGCGCACGCAGTTGGCGCGCGGGAAGTCCTTTTTGCCCATGCCGTAGCCGATTTTTTCGACGGCCATGACGGGCTGCGGGACGAACGCGTCCACAAAGTATTTGAGGAGCGCCGCGCCCGTGGGGGTGCACAGTTCCCCGCCGATCTCGCCGCCGTAGGTGGGAATACCGGTCAAAAGCAACGCCGTGGCGGGCGCGGGGACCGGCAGAACGCCGTGGGCGCAGCGCACCGTGCCGGAGCCGACGTGGACGGGGGACGCGACGATTTTGTCGGGAGAGAGCAGGTGCAGAAGATAGCAAACCGCCGTGACGTCCGCGATGGCGTCAAGCGTGCCGACCTCGTGGAAATGGATCTCGGATACGCTCTCGCCGTGGACGGCGCTTTCGGCTTCGGCGATAAGCCGATAGACGGCGTCGGCGTCGGAAAGCACCTTTTTTGGGGCGTGAAGCCCGTTTATGATCGCCTCCACGTCCGACAGATGCCGGTGGGGGTGATGGTGCCCGTGGTCGTGGTGCGCGTCGGCGTGGAGCGCCTCGCTCTCCTCTTCGCCGCTCACCAGCACCGACATGTGCGTGCCGGTGATCCCGCACTTTTGGGAAGGCAGGGCGGCGAATTCCACCCCCGGCACGCCGAGGGCGCGAAGCCCTTCGAGGACGGCCTTCCGGTCGTCAAACAGTTCCAGAAGGGCGGCGGTCAGCATGTCGCCCGCGGCGCCCATGGAGAGATCCAGATACAGCGTTTTCACGTTTTCGGTTCCTTTCGTTCGGCGTCAGCCTTCGATTTCGCGGATCGGGAAGGAGGCGGAGACGATTTTGCGCGCCGCCGTCAGGTCGATGCCTTTGTCGTGCATCACCTGCGTCAAGAGATTTCCCAAAGCGGTGGCTTCGCCAAGTCCCGTGAGGACCTTTTTGCCGGTGACTTTGGACGTCAGGGCGTTGAGATACCGGTCCTTGCTGCCGCCGCCGACGATGAGAATGCTGTCCACGCGCTTGCCGCTGAGTTGCTCCATGCGGCGGATGACCGTGTCGTACGCGTGCGCCAGCGAATGGTAAACGGCGGAGAGCACGTCCGGCAGGGGCAGGTCCGGCTGTCCGAGCAGGGAACGCACGGCTTCGATCATGTTTTCGGGCGCAAGAAGCGCCGGGGACGTGCAGTCGAAGGTGCCGGTAAAGGACGACGCCTTTGCCATGTCCATCATCTGGTCGTAGGTATATTTTTTGTCAAGATCCTTGCGGATGCGCTGGAACAGCCACATGCCCATGATGTTGTCAAGGAAGCGGTAGCGCTTTTCGACGCCGCCCTCGTTGGTAAAATTCCAGCGAAGCGCCTCCTTTGACGTGACGGGCGCGGCGTTTTCGGTGCCGATAAGGCTCCAGGTGCCGGAGGAGATGTAGACGCTGTTTTCGTCAATGGGGCACGCCGCGACCGCGGAGGCGGTGTCGTGGGAAGCGGCATGCAGGACGAGGGCGGGGAAACCGACCGCCTGTTCGAGTTCAGGAGACAGCGGTCCCGCGACGGAGCCGGGCATAAAGAGCGGGCCGACGATTTCGGTCGGGTAGCCGAGAAGCCCGAAAAGTTCGCGGTCCCAGTCGCCGGAGGCGGCGTCCAGAAGCCCCGAGGTGGAGGCGATGGTGTATTCGTTGTGCTGTACGCCCGTGAGCTTCCACGTCAGGTAATCGGGGATAAACAGCAGGCGTTTGGCCTTTTGGAGTTTGCCGCTCTGTTTGTCCCTGTACAATTGGAAGACCGTGTTGAAGGTCTGGCGCTGGATGCCGGTGCGGGCATAAAGCGATTCAAACGGGATGATTTTTTCGACCTGCTCGGCCGCGGCGGCGTTGGAGGCGTCGCGGTAGGCGACGGCGGGCAGGAGCGGGCAGTCATTTTTGTCGAGAAGCACGTAGTCCACGCCCCAGGTGTCGATGGCGATATAAGACGGGACCTTTCCGAGTTCGCCGCATTTTTTGATTCCGGCGACGACCTCGCCGGTCAGGGCGTCAACGTCCCACGTCAGCGTGCCGTCGACCTCGGTCATGCCGTTTTCGAACCGATAGACCTCCTCCAGCGCGATTTTGCCGTCCTCGACGTGCCCGAGGATATGCCGTCCGGACGACGCGCCGATGTCTACTGCCAGATAATACGTCATAGTGATCCCTCCAGAGTTCATTAGGTTTATTATAAAAGCACTTTGACAAAAATGCAAGGCTTTTTCTGTGAACACGCGCCGGGAACGTTTTATTCTCTTTTCATTCCCGAAAATCGCCTTCTACTCCGTTTGCCTTGTAAAGCGGGTGTAAGGATGATACGATAAAACCGTACAAAACTTTGAGAGGAGATTTCTTATGCGAAGGATTCAGAAAACCCTTTCGATCCTGCTTACGCTTCTGCTGCTGATCTCGGCCCTGCCGCTGACGGGCCTTGCCGTCGCCCCGACGTCCGAGACCGGCGCCGAAAGACAAACCGCGCCCGACGTTTTACGGGCTCCCCTGCCAGACGAAGCGCCGGTCACGACGATCACCGGGACCAAGGTCCTGCCGGACGCCGCGGTGCCCGCGGGATTTCACAAAACAGACCTGATCCTGAAAGACAAAGACGGAAACCGGATCTTTTATCTCGAGGGCAAGGGGAGCGAATACGGCTGCGTCCCCTATCTGTGGGTGGACGCAAGGGGCTTAGAACTCCCGCCGGAAAAACAGCCCTTTGTGACCTATGAAGCCAACGCCGGCGTCGGCGAGACCTTTCCGACGTCCTACGACGCGGGGGCCGAC
>CAMVBD010000315.1 GCA_947165615.1 uncultured Clostridia bacterium
GCACATTGCCGACGATCAGCGCCACCATCATCCAGTATTCGTTACGAGCTGAGGCGAGCATCGTTGCAAGTTCGTTATTCACGATACGGATATCAGCCAGTTTCTGAACCAAGGGATGAAGAGTATCCTTCAGCGTTCTGTCATCCTGGCAAAGGATGAGCGTATCCACCCACTCGCGGAAAATGTCGTTATCGATTTTTTCTCTCAGTGCGTACAGCGCGTTCTTGATATTCGACGTAACCGCCGTCGCATCTCCCACAAAAGAAATGAACGTCTCCCGCAGAGGCGGTTTGATATACTGTGTGTTTTCTTTAACCGCCTGCACGATATCGTCGCAGCGTTCATACGAAGTCGTAATGATGGATAACGCCGTTTCCAATTCCTCTTTAGTCTGCTTTTCATAATAAGCCAGCGTATTTGTGATATAGAGAAACGGGAGCAGAGCGAGCGTTACCGAAAGCACTGGCATGAGAAAGATATTATCGATTACGATGGAAAGGATGACGCCTCCGCCGAAAAGCACAACGGAAGCACAGATCGCTATAGTAAACTGTCTGCTTTTACCTGTTGAGGCAAGCGCGCCCTTGATGTTGACGAGCAGCTTGTACAGTCTGTGCCTCTTTCTGTTTCCCCTGACGTTCTTAGCCTTGTCTTTCATCGTATCGTTCGGCGTGATAACGCTCATCAAATCGTCGGTAATACGCTCCGGCGTAAGACCAAAGAAGATCGCTATGGCGATAATCAGAAGAACGGAAGCAATAACCTGTAAGATCATTTTTCTTTTACCTCCTCATCCTTCTTTTTCTTTATCGGAGCTTTCGGTTTCGTAAACTGAGAAATCAGATCTTCGGGAACACCGAACTGAAGGAGTTTACCTTTCAGATGTTCGCTCATATATTCCGGCTGTTCAAAGTGCCCTTCGATCTTGTACTTGCCGTTTACAAGATCGTTTTTCGTGATTTTGTAACGGAACAGTGTATGATACTCTCTGTCTCCGCTCGGCAGGATCACACACTCGGAAATGTCCATGATCTTGCGCGAATTATCTTCGAGCTTATGTGCATATACGACAATCGGAAAGGCTTGTCCGGCCTGCATCAAGCTTGTCTGAAAATTGATCGGAAAGCGTTTCTGACACAAAAGCGCCAACCTCATGTGCGCGGCGTCTGCGGCAGAAGCGTGTATGGTCGAAACGACGGTATGGCCAGTCAAAGACGCCTCGACTGCGGAATACGCTTCTGTATCTCTCATCTCACCGACCACAACGATATCCGGGTTGAAACGGAGGGACGCCACGACGAGATCTTCCTGGGTAATGTCATACGTCGGATTGTCGGACGGTCGTGACAGCGTGTGTACGACGTTATTCGCGATCTTACCATGCTTCACACTCACCAGCGATAGCTCGCGGGAACCCGATTCGATCGTAAAGATACGTTTGTTGTTCGGAACCGAGGTGAGAAGTGCGTTCAGCAATGTGGTTTTCCCGCTTGAAGTCGCGCCGGCAATGACAAAAGAAACACCGTATCGCAGGCACATACACAGAAAATCGATCATCTTCTGCGTAGCGTTGCCACCTGCAACAATCTGCTCTTTCGTCACTCTCGACGGGTGGAGCAGACGGATAGAGACCGAATGCCCCTGTCCGCATCGACGATGGGCTCCTTCAGCGCGGTCACACGAGTGTTTCCGGGCAGATGTCCCTGCGCCATAGGTGTGGCGTTGTCGATGATCATTCCGGAGTGATGAAGCAGGCGCTTTACGATATCCACGGCGTGCTGCGGGCTGTAGAAGTGTTCGGGAAGCTTCAACATATATCCGGAATTATAGGTGACACAGATATCGTCCCATCCGTTGATATTGATCTCCTCGATACTGTCTTTTCCGAGATAAGGCGTGAGAATAGAATACTCCGCCATCTCGGAATAGAGCTTTTTTGACAGTTCGTCCGTCGTATATCCGTCGACCGTGTATCCGGTGTCCGAAAGATATTTGTCGATATACGAACGAAGCTGTACGAGTTTTCTCCTGTCGGACAGCGCTGCGGCGTAGTTTTGGGAAATATATTCTTGAACCATCTGAAGAAGCGGTACGAATGATACAGCTTTACCCATTACATCACCGCCTTTGCCAGCCGTTCTATCTCCGTTCTGTACTTACAGTTCCCCATACGCTCCGAAAGAGTGCCCGTGATCATCTGCTGTTTGAGATTTCTCTCATACGGCAGTTTGAAGTCCATACCCTTGAAGTGCGTTTCTGTTTCATGGATCGGTACGTAGATATCGTTATCCATAACGTTCAGCACCTTCAGTTTCTTCCCCTCGATCAGCAAAAACTGATTGACACAGGAAGCGTAGTACGAAATGCACTTCATATCCGGAGAAAACATCTGCACTGCCACGTCACAGTCGCGTTTAGCGATGCTGGAAACAAGATCGTCCTGATCACAGGTACAGTCGCAGATCACATAATCAACGCTGTCCTTCAGCACAGTAAAAAGCTGTGTAATCTTGTCCTCCGTGGGATGCGGATAGGAGTAGCTGTTCTCTCCGAGCTTAAAGCCTAAAAACCCGAAGTTCTGCATCTCCTTCACGTTCACCGTCTGCTTCAACACATCTTCTTTATAGATGTCTGTCTTGTCCAGCGCGACACCGAGCGAATACAGTTCCGAATCCTTTCCGTTCGGAAACAGATACGCCATACTGGGAACGTTCAAATCAGGCGAAATGAACTGAACGGAGGTCTTTTTCAGGTTGTAGATTTCCTGGGCGAGCTTCAATGCGGCCGTCGTTTTGCCGCTGTTCGGTGAACCGCATACGGCGATCAGTTTTCCCATTATTCCGCACCGTCCTCTCCGACGTGATAGTAGTCAACCTTGCCGTTGATGATATCGTTTGCTTCCTTTACGGGATCGTGTCCGCCGTTCCCGCCGTTTTCACCGGTCTCGGGTTCGCCATCATCGTCTTCAGCAGTCCAGCCGTTTGCAAAATACTCATCCTGAGCATCAAGAAATTTCTTGGCGTTCTCATTGGTCCCACGATAAACGAGCGCTACGGTGAGCGTGGTTTCCGCGTTGTATCTGGCAAGAAGT
>CAMVBD010000316.1 GCA_947165615.1 uncultured Clostridia bacterium
TCTCATTGCCGAAAATGAACGGACGGATGTACATGGAGGTATCGGGGGCCTTGGGCATCCAGTCCTTGTCCACGTCAAGAAGTTCCTCGACGGCGGAGATCAGGATCTCCTGCGGCAGGACAGGCATGGCCATCCGGTCGGCGGTGCGCGCCATGCGCTTGGCGTTCATGTCGGGACGGAACAGCTGCAGTCTGCCGTCGGGGCGGCGGTAGGCCTTCATGCCCTCAAACATCATCTGCGCGTAGTGCAGCACGCAGGAGGCGGGGTCGATCTCGAGCGGCGCGTAGGGGACGATGCGTCCGTCGTGCCAGCCCTGTCCCTCATCGTAGTCCATCAGGAACATGTGGTCGGTAAAAAACTGGCCGAAGCCGAGGTTGTTTTCATCGGCGGGATGGGGCTTGGGATTCGTCGTTTTGGTTACGGGATAGGTGTACTTCATGCTGATTTTCTCCTTTTGCTGTATTCGATGGTTTATTCTTGTTCGGAAGGAACGCCGACGTCGTAAAGCGACGGGCGGCGGTCCCGGAAGACGTTGATGGAGTCCCGGATCCCGGCAAGGACGCCGAAATCGAGGGAAGCGGACAGAAGGGTCTCCCCTGCCCCCGCCGCGGCAAGCGTTTCGCCCCACGGATCGTAAACGACGGAATGCCCGCCGTTTTGCGTGGCGCCGGCCCTGCCGCAGGAATTGCACACCGCCACAAACATCTGGTTTTCGATGGCGCGGGCTTTGGAAAGGGCAAGAAGATGCGGGATGCGGATATCCGGCCACTGGGCGACGACGAACAAGAGGTCGAGCCCACGGACGGCAAGCGTGCGCGTCAATTCCGGGAAGCGGATATCGTAGCAGATCAGAAGCCCGCAGTGAACGCCGTCGAGCGTGAAGGCGGTCAGGTGATCGCCCTTCTGAAAGAAGAGGTCCTCCCCGGACGGGGTAAAGAGATGCGTTTTGTCGTAGGAGGCGACGACCCTTCCTTCCCGGTCGAAGACGTAGGCGGTGTTATAAACGCCGCCGTCCCTGTTGTTTGCGACGCTTCCGGCAACGACGTTGACGCCGTGCTTTTTGGCAAGAGAGCCGATGCGGGTGACGGTCTCGCGTCCGTCGTCGTCCGCGAGAGCCGACAGGTTTTCACGCGGGAAGAAGCCGGTGTTCCAGGTCTCCGGCAGTACGACGACGTCCGGGGCTTCGGTTTTTACGGCCTCTTCAATCAGCGTTTCGGCGCGGCTGAAATTCCACGCCGGGTTGCTAAAGCGCATATCCATTTGGATGCAGGTCACTTTCATAAAGTCGCCTCACAGTCTGTTTCGGATGATCTTGCCGCTGACGGTCTTGGGGAGGGAGTCCCGGAATTCGACGATACGCGGGTATTTATAGGGCGCGGTGTGGGTCTTGACGTAGGTCTGGATCTCTTTTTTGAGCTCCTCGGTCCCCTCTTTGCCGGGGATCAGCACGACGGAGGCCTTGACGACCTGTCCTCTGGTCTCATCCGGGGCAGCCGAGACGCCGCATTCGAGGACATAGGGCAGTTCCATGATTACCGATTCGATCTCGAACGGCCCGATGCGGTAGCCGGAGGACTTGATGACGTCGTCGACTCTGCCGACATACCAGTAATAGCCGTCCTCGTCCATCCACGCGGTGTCGCCGGTGTGGTAATAGCCGTCGCGCCACGTTTCGGCGGTCTTTTCGGCGTCGCCGTAATAGCAGACGGCAAGTCCGGGCGGGAGTCCCTCGGAAATATCAATGACGATCTCGCCGGTCTCGCCGACCGCGACGGGATGATCCTCGGCGTCCACCAGCCGGACCTTGTAGGTCGGTACGGGCTTGCCCATGGAGCCGATCTTGTGCGGCGCGCCGGTCAGGTTGCCGATGACCATGGTGGTCTCGGACTGGCCGAAGCCCTCGATGATCTGAAGTCCGGTCGCCCGCTCAAACTGGCGGTAGACCTCGGGGTTCAGGGCTTCGCCCGCCGTCGTCATGTGCCGCACGGACGAGAAATCGTATTTCGACAGATCCTGCTTTACCATCATGCGCAGCATAGTGGGCGGGGCGCAGAAGGTGGTGATGTGGTACTTTGCGAACATGGGCAGGATCTTGGACGCGTCGAAGCGGTCAAAATCGTAAACAAAGGTCGCCGCCTCGCACATCCACTGGCCGTAGAGCTTGCCCCACATGGCCTTTGCCCAGCCGGTGTCGGAGATCGTAAAGTGCAGGCCGTCCGGGTCCACCTCGTGCCAGTAGTGGGCGGTGTGGAAGTGCCCTAAGGGATAGCGGTAATTGTGCGCCGCGATCTTCGGGTAGCCGGAGGTGCCGGAGGTAAAGTACATGAGCATGAGATCGTCGCCGCAGGCGGTGTTTTCATCCCGGTAAAAGTGCGCGCTGTAAAGCGGGAATTCCTCGTCAAAGCTGCGCCAGCCGTCCCGGGTCCCCCCGACAAGCAGTTTATGCTTCAGTGTCTCGCAGGAGGCCGCGGCAAGGTCGATCTGTTCGGGGGCGTTGTCCATGGCCGTGGAGACGACGGCGGTCACGCCGGCAGCCTTGAAGCGGTATTCGAGGTCGTGCGCCTGCAACTGGCTGGTGGCGGGAATGGCCACGGCGCCGAGCTTGTTGAGCCCCAGCATGGCGTACCAGAATTCAAAGTGACGCCTCAGCACCAGCATAACGCGGTCGCCCTTTTTGACGCCGAGGCTTTTGAAGTAGTTGGCGCACTGATTGGACGCGCGCTTCATGTCGTTGAAGGTAAAGCGCCGCTCGGTCCCGTCGTTGGAAACGTGGAGCATGGCGAGTTTTTCGGGGGATTTTGCGGCGATGGCGTCCACGACGTCAAAGCCGAAATTGAAGCGGTCTGCGTTTTTGAAGCGGATGGCGGAGGGCGTGCCGTTTTCGTCCTCCTCGGTCTCCACAAACTGCCGCCAGACGCGCTCGCCGTCGTCGCGCCGGACGGTGCGTTCGGCGTTCGGGATCAGTTTTGCGGGGGTGAGCTCCGGGATCGGCTCGCCGGTGGGATTGAGGACGATGGCGTAAAACCGGCAGTCCTCGCCCCCGACCGCGATCATGCCGTGGGGGGTGGAGGAATCGTAGTAAAT
>CAMVBD010000317.1 GCA_947165615.1 uncultured Clostridia bacterium
CAGGCCGCAAAGCAAAAGGCTGCCGCGCGGAAAAAGACCTCGTCGATCCTCGGCAAAGCCGTCTCCTCCACCGCCAATACCGTCGGGCGCGAGGTCGGCAAGCAGATCATCCGGGGCCTGTTTGGCACCTGGAAAAAATAATTTTCCATATTTTACCATAAAGCCGCCGTCAATTCGGCGGTTTTTTTGGTGTTGGGTGTTGGGTGTTGGATGTTGGGTGTTGGGTGGACTCCGTCCACACCTGATTAAAATGCGCGCACCCGCCGCCGGAGGCGGCCCTTCTCTCCGCCTTCGGCGGCTATTTTAATTTACACCTTGCCAAATCCGTTTCCCGCGTGTATAATACAGGCGAAAGAACAGAAAAAAACGGTGATCCTATGAATTATTTTTCCGGCAGATACGACGTCGCCGTGATCGGCGCGGGCCACGCGGGCATTGAAGCCGCGCTCGCTTCCGCCCGCCTCGGCGCAAAGACCGTCTGCTTTACCGTCAACCTCGACTGGATCGGCAACATGCCCTGCAACCCCTCCATCGGCGGGACGTCCAAGGGGCATCTGGTGCGCGAGATCGACGCCCTGGGCGGCGAAATGGGCAAGGCGGCGGACGCCAACACCCTGCAAAGCCGCATCCTGAACCTCGGCAAGGGCCCCGCGGTCCATTCCCTGCGCGCACAGATCGACCGGCGCGCCTACTCCGCCTATATGAAGCGCACGCTCGAGCGACAGGAAAACCTCGATCTTGTCCAGGGCGAAGTGGTCGGACTGACAAAATATGGTAATTTATGGCAATTGGAGACAAAACTGCACTGCCTGTATGAAGCGGCCTGCGTCGTGATCGCGACCGGGACCTTCTTAAACGGCAAGGTTTACGTCGGGGACGTGTGCTATTCCTCCGGCCCGGACGGGATGTTCCCGGCTGTCGGGCTTTCGGACGCCTTAAAGAAAAACGGACTCCCCTTGCGCCGCTTCAAGACCGGCACGCCCTCGCGCGTCAACCGCAGAAGCGTGGACTTCTCAGAACTGGAGCCCCAATACGGCGACGAGCGCGTGGTCCCCTTCTCCTGCTACGTGACCTACACAAACGAGGAGACCAAGCGCATTATTACGGAAAACCTCGACCGCTCTCCCCTGTTCGGCGGGCTCATCGAAGGCGTCGGTCCCCGGTACTGCCCCAGCATTGAGGACAAGATCGTCCGCTTTGCCGAAAAAGAGCGCCATCAGATCTTTATCGAGCCCTGCGGGTTGGAGACGGAGGAGCTGTATTTGCAGGGACTCTCCTCTTCCCTGCCCATCGACGTACAGGAGGCGTTTATCCACTCCATCAAGGGACTGGAGCACGCAAAGGTCATGCGAAACGCCTACGCCATCGAATACGACTGCGTGGACCCCCTGTCCCTCAAGGCGACGCTGGAATTCATCCACGCCCCCGGTCTGTTCGGCGCGGGACAGTTCAACGGCTCCTCCGGCTATGAGGAGGCCGCCGCGCAGGGACTGGTCGCCGGCATCAACGCCGCGCATAAGGCGCTTGGGCGCGAGCCAGTCATTTTGGAGCGCTCCGGCTCGTATATCGGCACGCTCATCGACGATCTTGTCACCAAGGGCTGCAACGAGCCCTACCGGATGATGACCAGCCGCTCAGAATACCGGCTTGTACTGCGGCAGGACAACGCCGACCTCAGGCTGTCGGATCTCGGGTACGAAATCGGGCTTTTATCCAAAGAACGCCACGACGCGCTGGAAGAAAAACGCCGCCTGATCGAAGCCGAGCGCAGGCGTGTGGAAAAACAGGTGATCGTCCCGGGCGAAGACATCAACGCCCTGCTTGTTTCACGTGAAACATCGCCCCTGACGACCGGCGTCAAACTTGCGGAACTCATCCGCAGGCCGCAGCTCAATTATGAGACTCTGACGCCGTTTGATCCTGACAGACCGGACCTGCCGTACGAGATCTTTGAGCAGGTCGAGATCGATCTCAAATACGAGGGGTATATCAAACGCCAGTACGCGCAGATCGCGGAAGCAAAGCGACTGGAGGTCCGCGTCCTGCCCGAGGACATGGATTACAACGACGTGACGAACCTGCGCTTAGAGGCCCGAGAAAAGCTCAACCGCATCCGTCCGCACAACATCGGACAGGCCAGCCGGATTTCAGGCGTCAGTCCGGCGGATATTTCGGTCCTCCTGATCTATTTGAACCGCGAAAACCGCGTCAAGAACACAACGACGCCGGAGGACAGTCATGATGAATAAAGACCTGCTGAAATCGTCCGCCGGGGCGTTCGGCGTGGCATTGGATGAAACGGCCCTGCAAAGATTCGCCGTTTACGCCGATTTTTTGCGCGAATACAACGAAAAGGTGAATCTGACCGCGATCACAGAGCCCGACGAGATCGTCGTCAAGCATTTTGCGGACAGTCTTGCGCTTTTGAAATACGTCGACCTGCCAAACGGCGCCGCCGTGTGCGACGTCGGGACGGGCGCCGGCTTCCCGGGCATGGCGATCCTTATTGCAAGACCCGATCTCAAGGTGACGCTGATGGATTCCGTCAACAAAAAACTGGAATTCCTGCGTCAACTGGCCGCTAAACTGGAAGTATCGCCCGAAATCGTACATATCCGCGCCGAAGACGCCGGTCACGACCCGCGATTCCGCGAACAGTTTGACTGCGTGACGGCAAGGGCGGTGTCCCAGTTAAACAAGCTTTCGGAATACTGCGTACCGCTTGTAAAGCAAAACGGCGTCTTTGTCCCACTCAAAGCGCCTCTTGCGGAGGAAGAAGCCGCGGCGGGGAAGTCGGCGGCAGGAAAACTCGGCTGCAGACTGAAGGAACGCTTCTCGTATGAGCTCCCGGGCGGCGACGGCAGGGAAGTCCTGATTTTTGAAAAAAAATCGCATACGCCGACGCTTTATCCCCGAAAATCCGCCGTTATCAGCAAAAGTCCCTTAAAATAGCCCTTATTAACAGACACCCTTCTCTTTGTTTTTTGCATGCACCGTGCTATTCTTTTCTCAGAAAGAACGGCACGGTGATTTTTTTGAAAAGAACAAAACTGCGACGCGGCGGCGAGATCCTGC
>CAMVBD010000318.1 GCA_947165615.1 uncultured Clostridia bacterium
GAGATTGCGATCTGTGACTGGAGTTCAGACGTGTGCTCTTCCGATCTTTTGTCTCCCTTGAAGGGCTGTGAGAGATAAATGAACCGATGTTCGGCGTACAACTCGTTTTCTTTGTAGTTGAAAACGTATTCGCTCAGTTCTTTTGTTCGTTTGTCTGTACAGTCCGGAAGCGGCAGGACCTCGCAGTTCATCTTTGTATGCGAAATCTCGGGTGCGGACAGGTAAATCTTTGTGGGATGCACGCTCTTTGTTCCGGCAAAGAAGAAATCGTCCATTTTACGGAACAGAGGGCTTCTGGCAGAAAAATCTCCGAAATAGGAGCCGATTCCGTCTTCAAAGAACCAGACCTCCGCGTCCGGGAAGGCAAGCTTCAGGTCGCTCATGAACGGAATGGCATTGCTCATCAGAATATAGCGATAGGCTTTCCGAAGCAGCGGCATCTTTTTATCGCCGTATTTCTTCAGGGTAAGAACCGGGAAAAGAACGCGCAGAAGAGAAACGATCCTGTCAGGGATTCCGTGATACTGTTTGTATTCCTCCACGTCGTAAACATTGGAGAACACGCCGGTTTCACGAAGCTTTTCGGAAACCTCCCGGGAACCGCTGAACATGTGATAGACATAGCAGTCCGCATCGTGCGAATCCGCTTTGCACAGATGGGTCGCAAGGTTGATCGTATGCAGTCCCTGAAGGGGAGAAGCGACCGCAAACGCATAACGCTCCCTGTATTTATCGTCTTCTTTTTTGTAATCCGGACTTGCCTTGAAGCGTTCGGCGAGCAACACGGTGATTCCGGTGATTGTCCAGAAAATCGCCCAAAACATATTGGGGCCGCGGTACATCAGGTGAGATTCAAACAGAGCGTTGACTGCCAAAGCGGTCATAACGGCAAGCAGCAAAGAGAGGACCGGATAAAGCGGCGACGAGGGATTGCCGTGAATGAGAATCAGCAGGATTTTCAGGAAAACCAGCGCCGCGAGCAGCAGGAAGAGCGCAAGACCGACTGCGCCGGAATAAACGGCCACCTGAACGTAGGCGTTATGAAGATTGCCGTGCGCGCGCCACATCCAGCCCTTTTCCACACTGTCGTTCGCAAGGTTTTTCAGCTGTTCATAGCGATTCACCTTTTCTTCGTCCAGATTGAAATCGCCCAAACCGAAAACAGGATTGTTCTTCAGAAGGACCATCAGACTCGTTTTCCAGATGGTCAGTCGACCGTTCGAGGTGTCGTCGTTGTTTTCGATCCGCTCGAAGCTGACGGGATTCTGGGGAGCAGGCGCGGTCGAGGGTTCGCCATCGTTATTCGAGGGCTCAATTTCGGCAGTCGACGGTGCTTCCGTTGTAATCTCATCGGTCGTCGGTTCCGAAGTGACGGGCGTAACGCCCGGGAGCGGCAGCGTGATGCTGCTGGACAGGTCGGGAATTCTGGCGACGACGTAGCGGATGCCTCTGTCTGCGGCAAACGCGCCGCCGGTTGCCAGTGCAAACGCCAGCACACCGATGAGTAAGCCCTTGAGTTTTCCATGCTTTTGCCGCGCTTTGGGATAGACCAGAAGCAAGGCGACCATCACGCAGAAGGTGATCAGGGTTACGAGCCCGCCGCGGGATACGGTCATGGAGAAGTACAGCGCCTGTGTAACGGAATTCAACGCAAACCAGACGGCCAAAGCCGGAGGGAGCTTTCCGTTGTGTTTTTCTTTGCAAAGAAATACGTTGATTGCGACTGCGGCGAATGAAACGACCGAAAACAGCGCGCCGGCATTGGGGCTGTAATAAATACCGAACAAACGGTTTTCAACAAATCCCTGCCGGATATTCAGTTCTCCCGACTTGAAGCTGTAGCTGTAACGCATCATGAACATCAGAATGGAGATCGCCGCGGTACAGAAGGAGATCAGGATGAGGATATGATTGAGCCGTCTGAGCAGGTTTTTCAGTTTTTCAGCGCTGTCGGAGCGGTCGCGCCCATATAAAAGAAAGAACGCAATCGAAAGATAAACCAGATGCTTTGCCAGCGGATAAATTCCAACGAGTTTCAGATTGAATAGAGCGGTAATACAGTAAGACCCTATAATCAGAAACGGAATGCCCCAATAAACCGAACGGAATATCCGGCGGCTTGTCAACAGATCCCAGAAAATCAATCCCGTTCCCCAAACGAAGCAAATTTTACTCGGAATATCCATATAGGCTTCCAGTAACGGGATGGACCAAAGAATCAATACGGTTGTATAAACAAGCGCAAAAAGATCCCGATTAAAGAAAAAAGACAGGATTTTATTGGATTCCAGTCGGTTGGCTATAGCTTTCATGTGTTTTCTCCTTTTGCTGAATTTGAAGGAAAACGGTCATAAAACAGGGAATGGAAACAGGGTCAGAACGGGTTGTGCTTCTTGATCAGGAACTGAGCGGCGACGCCGGCGCAGTACCATAAAAAAACAAAACGGCAGCGTGCGAGGACGGCCAGAACCGACATCGGCAGACCGTGGGGCTTCAAAACCGCTAATGCTTCCCTTGTGATGGGATCATTTAACATATATCGGATTTTCACCCTTTGTTCTTTCCCTGAAAGCTTTGCTTTTTCGGAGCGGTTTCGGATTGTAACCGACAAAACATGCTTCAGGTGGGCTTCGGCAATTTTATTCTGCGCTTCCGGCGTAAGCCCTCTTCTTGCGGTTAAAAAGTCCCGCTCCAGCAGGTATTTGCGCTTACACAGGTCGAAAAACTCCGGATGATAGCGGGACACCAGAGTCTCATGCGCGGGCTTGCGGTAGCGGTAAAGCGCCTTGTCGAGCACCCGGATATGCGTCGTTTTGCCGAAGACGTCGATGTTAAAAAGAAAGTCCTCGATGAGAGGCGTCGGCTCGAACTGCAGGGCGTAAGTCGTCAGAAAGGTGCGGGAGTAGACCTTGTTCCACGCAAAGGGGAAAATGTGCGCCTCGTTCAGGGCCAGAAAGACCCCGGCTGTCTCCTCCGGCGTCCCGGCGGACAGGGCGGGGGCGACCAGCGTTTCGGTTTTCGTGATCTCGCCGGCCTCGTTTTCGTGCTCGCGCAAAACGC
>CAMVBD010000319.1 GCA_947165615.1 uncultured Clostridia bacterium
TGCAGTAAGAAGAAACAGCCATAAAGTCGATCTCACAGGGAATATCGATACTGCGCATCAAATCGGACATAAACATGATACTTCCTTTGAGAATACTGATCAGAAGCAGCTTCCTGTCTTTATAATCCTCTGTGATCTGAGCGCCGAGTTTATGGACGGTCTCGGCAAGTTTTTCCTCAGAAAAAATCACTCTTTCAATATCCTGATTCATTTTTATTCCTCCGTGTCAATAATCAGAAATCTTTTGGTTTTATCATCCCAAATGCGGGAGCGATCGACTCCGGCTTTGAACGCGTAAATAACGCCCTCAGAGTCTGCGATCACGGGAA
Source organism: uncultured Clostridia bacterium (assembly GCA_947165615.1). Classification (GTDB taxonomy): domain Bacteria; phylum Bacillota; class Clostridia; order Oscillospirales; family Acutalibacteraceae; genus RUG806. Next base: position 330 of record CAMVBD010000319.1, read on the forward strand.
GGGTGTTCCGCTCGTAAGCCGGGATATGAAACTCCGTATAGAGTTTTTTTAAGGTTTTCGTACAGTTTCTTTTTACAATGTCGATGCGGTCCCCCGCCATCGGCGAGCGCAGGATAAGATCTGCTTCCAAACGATCGGCGTCCGCGGCGATGGAACCGGGTTTCGGCGGCGTTTGAGTGACCGACAACCGTAAGGTTTTATCGAAAAATGTCATGACCGTCGGCAACGAATTCTGCGAAAAAGGAATACGAACACAAGAAGGGCTTTCCGGAGTCCTCTTGACTGAGATCCGTTTTGCTTCGATCTGAACGACCGTACCGGATGGCATCGCAACGGCAAAACCGGGATTCAGAATATTGGCAAGCAGCAGCAACACGTGCTTTTCATCGGGATCGGGTAAGTGAAGTTCCTGAAAATACCGTAAAACCAGCCGTCTTTGCAGGGCGGGATGAATATCCGGTAGATTTTCGATATCCAGCGACCGCTCTTTTGGATCATACAGTCCTAAAAACTTTTCTTCCGTCTGTGCTTCAAGAAAATCCTCATCTAAGGAAACCGACCGGAGACAGCGTGCGGCAGCAGCAAAAAAAGCCGAATTCGTTTTCATAAGAGACGGAAGGACTTCATGCCGGATTCGATTTCTTGCATACGAAACGTCGTCGTTTGAAGAATCCGAAACAAACTCGAGGTCTTGCGCCAGGACATATACATGGATCTCCGATTTCGGCGTAAAAAGCAGAGGCCGAATTATATTCCCCCGGCGCATACGCATGCCGCACAGGCCCTTTAATCCGGTTCCTCTTGCGAATCGGAAAAGAACCGTTTCGATCTGATCATCCAGATGGTGCGCGACTGCGATCTTATCTGCCGGAAGTGAAGAAAAAAACCGATACCGTAATTCTCTTGCGGTTTCTTCGATCCCCTTTTTCCGGGCTTTTGCCTTTGCCCGGACGTCTTCCTTGCAGACGGTAAGCGGCACGTCCATGCGTTCGCACAAACCGCGCACAAAGCGTTCGTCCCGATGGGATTCCTCCCCGCGAAGCATGTGGTTCATGTGCGCGGCGGACAAAAAGAAACCGAGTTCTTCCCGACAGGACGCCAAAAGATGCAGCAGACAGACGGAATCTTCCCCGCCGGAAAGCGCTGCGACGACACGGTCCCCCGGTCGGATCAGGTCTTCCGTTCTGATGATTTCAAGAAACCGTTCGCGCGTCATGATTCTTCGGATTTCTTTTTCTCAAGACACTGATACATCGTATACTGGTTGTTCCACACAAGTTGGACCGTACCGACAGGTCCGTGCCTGTTTTTTTGGACCAGAAGTTCCGCAAGATTCGCGGTTATTTTCTGCGGATCTTTTTCGGCTTCCTCTTCTCCTGCTTTTTTTGAATTCCCGGACGTACTTTCGTAATAATCCTCTCTGTAAAGCATGACGACGATGTCGGCGTCCTGCTCAATGGATCCGGATTCTCTTAGGTCGGCAAGCTGCGGCTTGTGCGATTTGACGCCGCGGGATTCCGTTTGTCTTGACAACTGCGCACAGACGACGACCGGTACATTCAGATCTTTTGCCATCAGTTTGAGATTTCTTGTGATGTCCGATACTTCCTGGACGCGGCTTTCCGTTCGTTTTGCGGACTGCATCAACTGAAGATAATCAATAAATACTGCGCCCGGATCTCCCATACGGCGCAAACGTGCTTTCATCTCCGGGACCGTGATATTGGACGTATCATCCAAGTACAGGGGAACGTCATACAAAAACACACAGGCGTCGTTCAGGGCTTTCCACTCGGAGGGCGTCAATTCTCCGGTTCGCATTTTCTGGCTGGGGACTCTCGCTTCCGTGGCCAGCACTCTTTGCGCAAGTTGTTCTTTGGACATTTCCAAAGAGAAGAATACAACTTTTTTGCGGCTCATGACAGCGACGTTTCTTGCCATATTCAGCGCGAAACTTGTTTTACCCATCGCCGGGCGGGCGCCGACGATCACGAGGTCGGAGCGATTGAGTCCGGTTGAAATCTTGTCAAAATCCGGGAAACCGGTCGGAAGCCGCCTGTTCGGGGTCCCCCAGTTTGTGCAGCGTGTCGACGACGTTCACGATGACGGAACTGATCAAAGAGGGGCCTTTTGTGGATTTTCCCTGCCGGATCGCGTAGATTTTCTGCTCCGCCGTATCCAACAGCTGGTCCGCATCCAGATTTTCCGTATCAGGGCCAGCGCCTTCGGCCAGATCAATGATCTCATTGGAAACGTCGACGAGCGTTCTGGTGTAAAACTTATCTTTCAGGATCCTGCAATAGGTTTCCACGTTCGCTGCGGAAGGAACGGATTCTGAAAGCTGGAACAAATACTGCTTACCGCCGTCTTCCGTATCAAATACCCGTTTTTTGCGGATCTCTTCAAGAACCATCAGAATATCGATTTTTCCGGTGGCGTCGAGTTCCTGCATCACGGAATAGATTTCTCTGTGTTGTTCGTAGTAGAAAAACTCCGGTCGGACGGACGTTGCGACTGTGGAAAAACAGGTCGGATCCAGCAAAATGCAGCCGAGCACAGCCTGCTCAGCTTCAAATGAATAGATTTTGCTTGTCCTGACGGTGGAATTTACTTCAGCCATATGTTACTCCGTCGTTTATTCGCCGACACTGACAAACATTTGGACCTGAATTCCCTGATACACTTTCACTGTGACGGGATAAACGCCATAGGAACGGATATCCTC
>CAMVBD010000320.1 GCA_947165615.1 uncultured Clostridia bacterium
CAGCCGGGACTTGAGCGCATCCGCGCTTTATGCGCGCGTCTCGGCGATCCGCAGGAGACGCTGTCCTGCATCCACGTCGCCGGAACCAACGGCAAAGGGAGTACCTGTACGCTGCTCGCCTCGATCCTGCAGGCCGCGGGTTATAAGGTCGGGCTCTACACCTCTCCCTATGTTCTTGATTTTCGGGAACGGATCCAGATCAACGGTGCGATGATCCCGGTGAAGGCGCTGGATGACGTGACCGACGTCGTCAGGCGTGAGACGGAGGCGCTGAACGCCGAGGGCATATACCCGACGGAGTTTGAGGCGGTGACTGCCGCCGCGTTTCTCTATTACCGGCGGGAAGCATGTGATTTCGTCGTTCTGGAAACCGGGCTCGGCGGACGGTTTGACGCGACGAATCTGATCAAAAAACCTTTGGTTTCCGTCATTACTTCCATTTCTCTTGATCACACAAAAGTTCTTGGCAGTACGATTGAACAGATCGCATGGGAGAAGAGCGGAATCATAAAGCCCGGTGTTCCTGTCGTTACAAGCACAAGGCAGGATCCCAAAGCCATTGCGGTCATTCAGCAAACCTCGACCGAACTGGCTGCGCCGCTCATTCTGTCAGAACCGACAGCGTTGTTTTCCGTTTTGGACGCCTCGCTTTTTGGCTCGCGTATAGAATACGAAAATCGGGAAATTCATTTTCCGTTCCCCGGTAATCATCAACTGGATAACCTCGGCCTTGCGCTTTCGGCTATCGAGGTATTGCGACGGCAAAATGTGACGCTGACCGCTGACGCTGCAAAGCAAGGCATTGAGTCCGCTTTTATTCCCGCAAGGACAGAAATCATCAATAAAGAGCCGCTTATTATCTTGGACGGTTCGCACAACATTGGCGGAATCTGCGCGCTGCGTGATCTTCTTTGCCGGCATTTACAGAATAAACGTATTCTTGCGCTCGTCGGTATGATGGAAGACAAGGACCTTGAATCTGTAACAGCGGTCATGTGCGGCGTCTTTGACAGGATCGTTACCGTGACGCCCACGAACCCGCGTTCGATTGATGCCGAGCGGTTTGCGGAACTATTCCGTCGGAAGGGCTGTCCAGCCAAAGCCGCGTCAGATATAGAAGATGGGGTCGATCTTGCGCTTCGTCTATTGCCCGACTTTGACGCGTTGATCGTATGCGGCTCGCTATACCTCGCATCCGATATCCGTACGCTGTTGTATAATAAAGTAAAATTGCGCTTTTATAAGGGAGGAAATAAAAATGACCATGACTGTTGACGCTGCCATAGTCAGCAGAAAATCGGCAAAACTTGATTTCAATACGGATGGCGTAAACGCCGCCGGTAAGATCTGGCCGCGTGAGACCGTTCACTCCGAGAAAGGGATTCGAGCGGCCGGCGTCAGTAAAGACCGTCCTTACTATGTGCTTGCCAGTTCCGAATATAAAGGAACCGCTGAAAGCGCGGCGGATCTTTTTAAAAACTGTGTAAACGGTTTTAATGAAGATGGTTCAAATATTCCGGATATGCTGGCAGAGTTTTTCCGCGCTTTTGCAAAAGTTCTTGTGGATTCCGGGTTTGATTCATCTGCTTGTGATTTCTCGGTGTTTGTCGGCGCGAACGATAAGGTATGCCTCGGTAAAATGGGTAATTCCAGACTTTATCGGATCCGTGACCGTTTTTGTGAGATCGTTGAGCCTGAAAACCGCATTTTCCCGGACGGTAAATCACAATACGGCGTTGCTTTGATTGACGACGTTCGCGTGGATGATATATTCCTTTTGATCCCGCGCCCTGTCGCCGAAGCGCTGAATGAAGATCTGATCGAAGCGATCTACCGGAATGCAGATGGAGATATAAAAAAGATTGTTTCTCTTCTTGCGTCTCAAGCCGTGCGTTTCGGCTGTAAAGACGCCATTTCCGCCATTGTTATCCGTGTTACGGAAGTCGGAGAACCCATCTATTCCTTTGTGCCTCCCGTAGCGCCTGTATTCGAATCCGAAGTTGATTATCCGCCCCAGGACAGAGAGCCTGTCTTTGAGGACCCGCAGATCCCGGAACCTGTAGTCGATGAAGATGTACAGACGGCTGAAACGGCCGAAGAGGATACAGTTTCGGTCAGCAAAGCAAAAAAGATCGCCTTTTTGGTCATGACTTCTGTTTTGATCGTGCTGTTGCTTGGCATCATCTTTTTCGCGGTAAATGAAATAGCCAAGTCCGGTCCCGGCGCACCTTCCGTTACGGACGCAGCTTCGGAGAGTGCAACCGCTGAAGAGTCTACGACTGAGCCCGAATCGACCACGGAAGCGGAATCCACGACGGAAGAATCCACTTCAGCCACAGAGAGCGAATCCTCCACCGATACCAGTACGACCGAAGCTGCGACCGAAAGACAGACGGAACGCGCCACAGAACGCGCCACAGAAAGAACGACGGAAAGAGAAACAGAACGGGAGACTGAAAGTACAACGGAGGCGCCGTCGGAGGAAGAAACCGAAGACGAGACCGAAACGCCTGTTGAAGAAACCACGGAAGAACAGACACAGGAGCAAACCGAAGAAGACACGCAGGAAACACCCGACGAACAGAATGAAGATACGGAACCGTCTCCCGCGCAGGATGAGGAAGGCGGGGCGTCAGGATCCGAGGACGGCGGAGAAGCCGGTTCGCCCGATAATGAGGAATAAAAATCAGAGGCGTATTCGAATGAATTCTCGTCCTGCATATTGATTTTTCCGGTTATCTGTGTTACAATAAACACATAAAGTAAAAGAAAGGAAAGGATTGTTCACATGGAAGGTCTTTTTAATAAGATGGGTCCTGCTCTTCAGACGATTGCTGCATATGCCTCTTATCTTGTCGCGTCGTTAAAGAAATTTCTGTCCCTTTTCAGATTCGCGACCGGAATTGACATTATTCCGGATGAAACGCAGCCAACCGATGAAGGCTGATTTATAAGTCAAAAAGGAGGACCTTTTGAGGTCCTTTCTTTTTGTTTTCCCTTTCTTTTTTAAGGAAAACTATTGTTCTGGGCAAAATAATATGATA
>CAMVBD010000321.1 GCA_947165615.1 uncultured Clostridia bacterium
TCATAAAATCCTCGTCCGAGACCTTTTCGCTCAGGTTGTTCTCGTAGAGCTGCTTTAAGAGCTTCGGGATCAGCTCCAGCCGCTTGGTCGCTTTGGTAAACTCCCCGGTCGTCTGCTTGTGAGCCGTCTGATACTCTTGTCGCTCTTTCGCGCCAAGATCTCGGCGAAGCGGTCCTCGTCGTCCCGCAGATAGTCCGCGAGTCTGCGCAGTTCCATCGTCACGATGGTGTAGAGCGCGTCGGCGCGGATATAGTGGCGGGTCTTGCAGCTTCCGCGATAGTCCTTTTCGTAGTTTGAACAGGAGAAAAAGTGGATATCCTTATTGGTGGTGCTGGTGTGATACCACAGCTTTTTCCCGCAGTCCGCGCAGTAGACGAGATCGCAGAAGATGCTTTTCGGGCCGTTTTCCTCTTTGGGCGGGCGGCGCTTGGTCTTGCCGATCAGCTTCTGCACCTTTTCAAAGGTTGAGCGGTCGACGATGGGCTCGTGCACGTCGCGGAAGATCATCTGATTTTCCTTCGGATTTTCAAGACGCTGTTTGTTTTTGAAGGACTTGGAGTAGGTCTTGAAATTGATGACGTCTCCGCAGTATTCCTGCCGCGAGAGGATGCCGGCGATCGTGGAGCATTTCCACTTGCAGGGGTTGGGCTGAGTCTTTTTGCCGCCTCTGCCCACGCCCTTTTCGTGCCAGTAGGCGGTGCAGTTGAGATGCCCCTCGTCCTGCATGATGCGGGCGATGGTGTCGATGCCGTTGCCTTCGAGATAGAGCTTGAAGATCTCCCGCACCACCGGCGCCGCCTCCGGGTCGATGATCCAGCGGGTCTTGTCTTCCGGATCCTTCATATACCCGTAGGGCGGCTGACCGAGCGGAACGCCCGATTTGCCGCGCGTTTTGTGCGCCGAGCGGCATTTGCGGCTGATATCCTTGGCGTACCACTCGTTCATGATATTGCGGAACGGCACGAAATCGTCCTCGCCCTCCGCGCTGTCCACGCCGTCGTTGACGGCGATGAAACGGACGTTGCGGCTGGGAAAATAGACCTCGGTGTACTTTCCCGTTTCCAGATATTCACGCCCGAGACGGGACATATCCTTGACGATCACCGTCGAGACGAAGCCGTCCTCGATATCCTGTATCAGCCGCTTGAAATCCGGGCGGTTGAAGTTGGTGCCGGTGTAGCCGTCGTCCACGTAGATGCGGACGTTCTCGAAGCCGTGCTCTTTGGCGTAGGCGGTGAGAAGCTTCTTCTGGTTTTCGATGGAGTTGCTCTCCTTATCCGTCCCGTCGTCACGGGACAGTCGGCAATAGAGAGCGGTGATGCCGACGGGGTTGTTTTTGGGCTGCATTAACGCTCCTTTCCGGCAGCCCTGTGCGCATTCTTCGATATAATATTAGGCTCTTCTTCGACGTCTGTCAATTCTGCGAATTCACTGCCTATAAAGTCTTCGATACGGTCTTTGAACGTCTTGTCCGTGCCGTCGTTTTTCGGCTCGGCGTATCTGCCGTCCACAACGTAGGTGACGCCGCCGATCTTGTATTCCCGGTGGCCGCTTGCCTTGCCGAGCATCTCATGCACGGACGGGCGCTCCTCCTCGGGCATGGGGGTCTTCTTTTTCTTTGCCATCAGCGCGCCTCCCGGTTCTCGCGGGCGCGCTGCTTTTTGAGCAGCTCCAGCCCTTTGAGGATATCGCGAAGCACCACCTCAAAGTCGGCACCGGGCTTGAAATACGCCTGGATATCCTCGTATTTCAGCTTGTAGGACGGCTTCTGATTGGGCTTTTCCTCTTTCATGATCTTGTCCACGGCGTTGTAGTCAAGCTTGCCCTCGTCGAAGGCTTTGCGCATCCTGATCGCCTGGTCATGGGACGGGAACGCCTCGGTCTCGTCGATCAGATCCACCACGTCACGCTGGGCTTCCTCGTCGAGATAGGAAAGCTCCACCGCCGGGCGCATCTTGATCCTGCCCTCGTCCACGAATTCCTGCAGTTCGGGGATCAACTGCGTGAGACGGATATAGCGTGAAATCTGCCTTGCGCTATCATCTGCGGATTCAGCCAGTTCGTCACGTGAATTAACCGGTTTTGACTTTTGGCCCACTGGTCCAGAAGTTAAATCCGTACGCTGTCCCTGACGACTCATTGCCTCCATCTTCATTTTATACGCTCTGCCTTTGTCACACGGTGCGATCTCCGAGCGCTGACTGTTGCTGTCCACCATCAGGATGATCGCCTCGTCCCGGCTGATATCTTTCAGTTCGCACCGCATGGATAAAAGTCCCAGCCGCTCGCAGGCGCGCTTGCGGCGGTGCCCCGAGATCATCTCATACCGTCCGTCGTCCTTCTTTCTGACAAGCGCCGGCGTGATCACGCCGCGCTCTTTGATGCTTTCCATAAGCGCCTCCATATCTTCGTCATCCAGCACCCGGTAGGGATGCTCCGGGAAATCGTCGATCTCCGACAGCGGAACGTCGTAGATCTTCGGTAGCCTGTTTTCCTTGCGCTCCTCGTCGGTCATGAACAGTTCGTCATACCCCGTCATCCCGAGATCGATCTTTTTAACTTTGCTCATCTGTTTTTACTCTCCTTATCCTTGTTTTTCGTTTTGCGGGTGATATGCTTCCCGCGGAAATCGTTATCCTCGATGCGCTTAAGATTGTCTCGAACGTGACGGCTCCTCTCCAGCACTTCGTCGCAGGTCGTGACCTCGCGCCGGAGTTTTGCGAGCCGCATGGAATAAATGCCGATATTGAACCGCGCCTTGTCCGCTTCGATGAGATCGTGCGCCGCCTCAGCCCGTTTCAGATAGTTTCTCATCTCGTCCCTCAGCCGCATATTTTCGTCGATCTGATCCATCGCCTCCTTTTTGTAGTTGATGACGTCTTCTGCGGTCTTCAGATTGTGGTCGACAAGCAGATCGAGCGTGTCCTCGTACAGCCGTTTGGCGCTGAAATCCTGACGGACGAGATAGTAGACGCGGAAGTTCTGATAGGGACGCTCCTTCGCGATCTTCATTGCCCGGTTATAGGAACGGAAGAGCGGGATAT
>CAMVBD010000322.1 GCA_947165615.1 uncultured Clostridia bacterium
CCCTGACTCGAAATCAGGTGTACCAGCAATGGTACCGTGGGTTCGAATCCCACCCGCTCCGCCAAAGCGAAAATCCTGTCGTTCCAGCGGCGGGATTTTTGCTTTGTATTCTGCATACCTAATTGCACAAACGGTGATTTTGCGATATAATAATATCGCGAGACAGTAATTATAGATTAAAGAAGTGTTAGGAGTTTATCACATGGAAAATCAGAGTAATTTTGACTTTATTACACAGAAGATCAGCGAATTGTTGCACATTGTAAACGAACTGGAAGAACGCTTTCCTGAAAGAAAATTTACGTTGGATGGGCATTTGTTTGGAAGCCTAGGTGAAAAAATCGCTGAATATTACTATGGTATTTCTTTATCCAAAACCGGTACTAAGACCTTTGATGGAATAATAGATGGTATCGAGGTGCAAATAAAGATTACGCAATCTGAATCGGTTGACATTAATGATATTCCGCAACATCTTCTGGTCTTGTTTTTGCATAAGAAAGATGGCGTTGTTTATGAGGTATATAATGGACCATGTGATTGGTTGAAGAATTGTAAACGCACAAAAAATGGATGGTATACGAGGTCGCTTGTAAGCCTCTCAAAGGAGGATAAGTTGGTTTCCAGTGATAAACGTTTGAAAGAAAACTACTACATTCAAAAGTGGAATCCATCCATTAGGAACAAATAAAGTGAGACACATAGAGCGCCAGCAGCCGCAAAGCGAGAGCTTTGCGGCTGTTTTCCGTTTCTCTGCCACCCATACCCGCCGTAATACTCCGGCAAGCAAAGAATTGCCTGCACACAACGGATTTTGCATTGAAAGACACGGTATTATCTGATATAATCAACCCAGCAAATCGGGGTTTCATGCGCCGTAGGGGGCGGCGTCCCCCGAAGCGAAGCAAGTCCTTTAGGGGACGCCCCGAATGTACCGCTCTTTGATACTTGCGGGCCGTCGAGGACGCCGGCCCCTACGGGCACAGCTCGCCAACTCCCGGCTTGTCGAGCCGATTTGGACTGCCGCAGCCGCAAGGATCTCGACAGTTTCCCTCCTTTGTGTTGTTCCTTTCATCGGCTTCTCATGGTATAAAGGAAGCACAAAACAAAGGAGGTTTTGAAAATGAACACAGATAAAGCTTATGCGGAAAAGATTGCCAGCGAATACGCCCCCAAAGAGACGAGAAAGGTCGTCGCGCTGAAGAAGCTGGACAACCGCGCGAAACGTCCGGCAACGATTTTTGCCTACACCTTCGGCGTTGTCATGGCGCTTCTGCTGGGCGTGGGCATGTGCCTTTCGATGAAGGTCATAGGGAACGGAAGCACGCTTTTTATGGCGCTCGGAATTGTTGTCGGTGTGATCGGGATCGCCGGCGTTTCGGTCAACTACGCGATCTATAAAAAGCTTCTGGAAAACGCAAAGAAAAAGTATTCGGCTGATATTCTCGCCCTCGCAAACCAGATTGCAGCAGAATAAAGGAGCGCTTATGAGCAAGCAGGAAAGCAGATATCAATACACAGCCTCGTTGATGGACGAGGCTCTCCTGCTTTTGCTGGAACAAAAAGACTTTGACGCGATCACCGTGAAGGAGGTCTGCCAGAAGGCCGGCGTCAATCGCTCGACGTTTTATCTTCACTATGAGACGATGAACGATCTGCTGGAAGAAACGGTCGCCTTCATCAACGACAGATTCAAGGCGTCGCTTGCTGCTGTCCCGACCGAGGATCCGAGCAGGGTTATCCTGACAAGCGAAAAATATCTGCGTCCGTATCTTAAATTTATTAAAGAGAACATGCGCGCCTATCGGGTCATACACCAAAAGGACCATCTGTTCAACTCGCAAAAAACCTTCGAGAGCTTTTATCAGTCGATTTTCTCACCGGCGCTGACGTATTTCGGCGTCAGCGAGCGGGAGAAGAAATATGTGTTTGCGTTCTATACGCAGGGCACGGTTGCAATCATCGGGAAATGGCTCGAAAGCAACTGTCAGGACGAGATCGATCTGATTGTAGATTTGATTATGCGGCACACTTTGGCATACGGACGGGATGCAAAATGAACAGCATAAAACAGTTCCTTGGACGATGGAAGAACGACTTCGATTTCAAAACGCTCACAGCATCCTTCAACTCGCTTGCCGTGACGGTGCTTTTCGCGCTGTATAACGGGTTTCTCGGGGTGTATCATGCCTCTCTCTGGCACGGGACGATCTGCGTTTATTATCTGATTCTTTCCGCTCTGCGGGGACTGATCGTCCTGTCCGAGAGAAGGATCGCAGGCAGCGCGCGGGAGGCAGAGGCGAGGAGAAGGGTCTACGTCATCTCGGCTGTGCTGCTGTTCATCCTGAACGTGAGCCTGGTGGTACCGGTATCGCTGCTGGTCCTGCTGCAGAAACCGGTCGCGTTATCTTTGATTCCTGCCATTGCGATGGCGACCTATACGACCTATAAAATCGTTATGGCGTCTGTCAACCTGAAAAGAAGAACGAGATCGGAAAACAGGCTCGTCAGACTCCTGCGAATGATCAATTTTATAGACGCGCTGGTGTCGATTCTGACGCTGCAAAACACGTTGATCATGGTAAATATGAAGGACGAGAGCAACCGAATGCTGTCCTTGACCGCGGTCACAAGCGCGGCGATCATGCTGGCGGTGCTTGCGCTGTCCATCGCTGCTTTGAGAAAAGGCATTATGAGTCTGAAACGAAAAGAATAAACAGCGTTCTGGTTATCGGTTTTACTCAGCCTGACAACTGAATGCCGCACCCAACTGAGGCCGAAGCGTTTCAAAGCTGCCGTAGGGACGAGCACTGCTCGTCCGGTCCGCCATAGGCGGACAATTTGCCGGAGGCAAATTCAGCACGGTTATCGGGATGCCTGCGTTTGGATCGTTTGCTGACGCAAACGATGCATACTTCGTATGCGTGGCGAACAATGTTCGCCGCTACGGCGTGTTTGCTGAGTTATGCCGATAACCAGAAACAGGATTTGTGGAGATGTTATAAATCCCCCGTAGGGGCCGGCGTCCTCGACGGCCCG
>CAMVBD010000323.1 GCA_947165615.1 uncultured Clostridia bacterium
CTATACCGTCAAGGAACCCTCCGAGGGAGAAGAGGGCGAGCCCGAATACATTCCGGCTGACGAGGCGCTTCTGATCTCCGTTTTCGGCGAAAAGCGCGACAAAAACGAGGTCCTTTCCCATTTTGACGTGGTCGGCAGGTACTTTACCGATATCGACTATACGTTTACCTATCTGGACCCCGAAGTCCGCTGCGAACTGGATCTGGACGAAAAGCGCCTGACAAGCGTCGAATTCAACAAGATCATCCGCGTGACCGCCACCGCAAAATGCGTCGGTCCGCTCGAAAAATGCGGCGCCGTCACCGTCACCTTCGATCTGGACGAAAAGACGGCCTACACCTTCGACTACCCGGTCGTGGAATAAGAAAGGAGACTTTATGGCGCTGATCCTCGCCTCCGGCTCCCCGAGACGAAAAGAGCTCATGGGGCTGATCTCAAAAGACTATACCGTGCGCGTGTCCGACGTGGAAGAAAACGTCCCCGCGGGACTGACCCCCGCCGAGACCGTGGAGTACCTTGCCCGTCTCAAGGGCTGGGCGGTCGCGGTCGACTGCCCGGACGATACCGTCGTCGCGGCGGATACCGTCGTTGCCGTTGACGGCAAGATCCTCGGCAAGCCGAAAAACGACGCGGACGCCGCAAACATGCTCCGTTCGCTGTCCGGACGCACCCACGCCGTTTACACCGGCGTTTACATCTGCGGCCACGGCAGGGAGACCCTCTTTCACGAGTGTACCGAAGTCGAATTCTACCCGCTTTCGGAGGAGGAGATCGCCGCTTACGTTGCCACCGGCGAGCCCGCCGACAAGGCCGGCGCCTACGGCATCCAGGGCTACGGCGGGCTGCTCATCAAGGGGATCGTCGGCGATTATTATAACGTCGTCGGCTTCCCGGTCGCCGCCGTCTCCCGCGCACTGCGCCTGTTCTGATCCGGCCTCATCCTTTCGCAAAGACCTTTTAAGACAAAAAACAAGACCTCCGCGCTTGCGAAGGTCCGTTTTTTTGCAAAAAGCAGGCTGACCGCTTTTTACTTGAGGCCGTTTTCGTAGGACTCGATCATCTTTTTGACCATCTGTCCGCCGATGGAGCCGGCCTCACGGGAGGTCAGCTGACCGTTGTAGCCCTGCTGCAGATTCACGCCCACCTCTCTGGGCGTTCAGTTGGTTATTAAAATGGCGTTTATGCGCCGCGTTCCAGAGCGTTCCCGGCGCCGATGAAACGGTAATAAATGTCAATTTCCTGCCGATACGGGATATTGTCGTGGCTGGCGATCCGGTACCCCGGCGGAAGCCGTTTTTCCCCGACCTCGATGCGGTCGATGAAGGTCCTCACGATTTCGGGCGTGAGCGTTTCGATGTGATTGTAAGCGCTCACCAGTTTGAAAAACGATTCGTAGGCCGTCCGCAGGTCGGAGGTGCTTTCCTTATCGTTTTCGAGGCGGTCGATCTGTTCCTTTACGGTACGGTACTGCTGCTGCAGGTCCGCAATGAGCTGCTGCTGTACATCCGCGTCGATCGCGCCGTCGGCAAGATCGGTGTAGAGCTTCTGCATCGTCCTGAGCAGGTTTTCCGCTTTCTTGCGCGCGACCTTCAGCTGCTGCTCGGCACTGTCGTAAATGCCGCTGCCGGTCTCTTCCCGGACAGCGCTGTCGATGATCGCGTCGATCTCCTCTTTTGAGAGATCGATCAGGCTGTTGAGCTCGCGCTTGACCAGCTCCATGAGCGTTGCATACTTGATGCGGGCGCCGCAGGTGCAGGGACGCTTTTTGTTGGTGATATTGTTGCAGGAGAGGTACCAGTATTTTTCCCTCTCACCTTTATAAACCGTACCCGAGGAACAGAGCGATCCGCCGCAGTTCTTGCAGAAGATCACGCCGCTAAAAACGCTTTTTCGCACGTTCTCCGCCTCGCGCCACGACTTCTTGTGCATACCGAGATAGGCGTTCGCCGTGTCGAAGGCTTCCTGTGACACCAGCGCCTGATGCGTGTTTTCGTGCACAGTCCATTCCGCCTCCGGGATCGGCTTTTTCCGCTTGGACTTATAGCTGACCTTTTTGGATTTGCCGAGGATCGTATGCCCGAGGTAGACCCGGTTTTCCAGAATGCGCTTCACGGTGGTGTGCGTCCACTTGTCGTTGGCTGTGTCGGCGGCCTTGCAGCTGTAATTGCCGCCGAGCTTATACACCGACGGCGTGACGGCGTGCTCCGAAGTTAGAATATCCGCGATCGTATGCGCGCCCTTGCCCTCGGCTGCCAACTGAAAGATATGCTGCACGATTCCCGCCGTTTCAGGGTTCGGGATCAGCCGCGTCTTGTCGGACGGGTCCTTCATATACCCGAACGGCGCGCAGCAGCAGTATTCTCCGTTTTCGCGCTTTACGGTGAGGACGCTTCTGATCTTTTTTGACGTATCGCGGAGATAAAAATCGTTGAACGCGAACAGAAACGGACCGAATGTGTTGATTTCTTTGCTGGAGAAATTGTCGGTGACGGCGATATACACCACGTCATGCTCCGGAAAATACTCCTCCGCGTAACGGGAGGATTCCGTCATATCTCTGCCGAGCCGGGAGAGATCCTTGGTGATCACCATACCGATTTTTTCTTTTTCAATGTGCTCGAGCATCGCCTTGAAGCCGGGACGGTCAAAATTGCCGCCGCTGTAACCGTCGTCCACGAACTCCCTGACGATCACGATGTTGTTTTCACGGCAATAGCGCTCCACGATCATACGCTGGTTGCCGATACTGCAGGATTCATCACCTCTGTTCATATCTTCTTTTGAAAGTCTGTAATAGACGTCGGCGGTGTATCTTAATTCCATAGTTCACCTTTCCGATGCCCCGATAGCAACTGCATTATAGCATATCGAGGTCAGTTTTCATAGTGTTTTTTTGTGGAAATTCTTTCCAGAATCAATTCGCCGATCGTTTTCGATCCTGAAAAATGCCGGTTGACAACAATGACCGTCTCCTGCAATTCATACCTGCAGGTCTCAGGTTTTCCTTTGCTGATCATCAAAGGTTCACTCCTT
>CAMVBD010000324.1 GCA_947165615.1 uncultured Clostridia bacterium
CCAAGACCTCCGACGGCCAGGAATAAGACAAGCAGAGCGGTTACGGGGTACCCGGTCCCGCTTACAAACTCGGCGCCGTGGACGACGACGGCAAGATCACTGCTTCTGACGCCCGTCTTGCGCTGAGACGCGCCGTCAACCTCGAGACCTTTGAAGAAGGCACCAGAGAATTCCTGGCCTGCGACGTGACCAAGGACAACAAGGTCGCCGCCGACGACGCCCGCGTCATCCTGCGCGCCGCCGTCGGTCTGGAAACGATCGCCTGATCCGTTCCGTCTGACACAGTCATAACACAAAACGCCGGGCTGCCCTTCGGGGCGGCCCGGTTTTTCGTTTCGTCAATAAAAAAACCGCTTCCTCTCCGTACGGAAAAGAAGCGGCCGTTTTATTCTGGACTCAGAACGCCCACTCGCCGCCCCGGAAGATGGGATAGGCCTTGCCGTCCTTGTAGCCGGTAATGTCCATGTCGGGCGCGCCGATCATAAAGTCGACGTGGATCATGGAGTCGTTGATCCCCTTCTCCTTGCACTCGTCGTTAGAAAGGGTCTCATAGCCGTCCACGCAGTCGTTGAAGCCGCGTCCGAGCGCGACGTGACAGCTGGCGTTTTCGTCAAACAGGGTCTCGTAATAGAGGATGCCGGAGTTGTTGATCGGGGAATCGCAGGGAATGAGCGCCAGCTCGCCGAGCATGGACGCGCCCTCGTCCCGGGAGATCATATTGCGCAGAAGGTCCTCGCCCTTTTCGGCCTTGACGTCCGAAACCTTGCCGTCCTTAAACGTGATCGAGAAGTTCTCAATAAGCTGCCCTTCGTAGGACAGGGGCTTTGTCGCCACAAGCTTGCCCTCGGCCTTGCCCTTCATGGGGGAGGTGAAGATCTCCTCGGTGGGCATGTTGGGGTTAAAGTACACGCCGGAAAGGGTGCGGTCGCCGCCGCCGTTCCAATGGCCTTCGGGCATCAGCCACGCGGTAAAGTCGGTGCCGTTGGCGCTGTGGTACTCCAGACGCTCAAACTTGTGGGCGTTGAGCCAGTCGGAGCGGCGCCTGAAGTTTTCGTTGTGCTGCCGCCACGCCTCCACGGGGTCGTTGTCCTCGGTCACGCGCACGGCGTCGAGGATGCTCCGCCACAGTTTTTCGTACGCCTGATTCTTTTTGAGGTCCGGGAAGACCTTTTTGGCCCAGGCGTAGGACGGCACGGCAGCGATGGTCCACTGGTGGCGGTTTTCGATCGCCTCGCGGTAGGGCTTCATGATGGGATAGCGGGCGATGGAGGCCTTGCGCATTTTGTCCTGGTTGACGCCCTTGAGACCGTCGGGGTCGTCGCTGGTGATGAAGATGCGGCACGGGAGTTCCTCAGCCATCAGTTTCATCTTTTCCTCCTCCCACTTCTGCACGGTGGACAGGGAGCGGACGGTCCGGTAGCGGTAATGGAGCTTTGCAAGCGGCTGCCAGCCCCAGTCGACGTCGACGCGGGAGGCCCCCGCCTTGTAGCACTCGTCCACAAGGATGGTGGCAAATTCAAACTGGTCCGCGCTGATGAACAGGCGCACGGGCTGCCCCTTTTGGATGTTTGCGCCGACTCTTGCGATCAGGCGCGCGTATTTTCTTTGCAGGGTCTTTTTCATTACAATCACCTCCCGCCTATCGTAACACAAAACGGGGCCGGACGCAAGCGGCAATCCTTCCAATAATTACAAAAAAGCGCGTAAAAATGACAGGTCGGCGTCTTGTCTCTTTGGATATGTTAAATTATTATTAACATAATATGTCCGGAGGAACTTACGCATATGAATTTCAGCGTGATTTATAATCCCATTGCGACCCGCTTTTCGCAGGCGGCGCTCGATCATCTCGTCTGCCGTTTTATTGAAAAAGGCTATACCCTCAACAAGATCAAAAAGAGCGAGTATTCCGGGCACGTCATCCCGCTCATCAAGGAGCTGGACCCCGAATCGGACCTGCTTGTCACCCTCGGCGGCGACGGCACGGTCAACGAGGCCGTGCGCGCCTTCAACGAGATCGAGCAGCACTCCC
This sequence comes from uncultured Clostridia bacterium, assembly GCA_947165615.1. Lineage (GTDB taxonomy): Bacteria > Bacillota > Clostridia > Oscillospirales > Acutalibacteraceae > RUG806. The sequence continues at coordinate 2,033 of CAMVBD010000324.1, forward strand.
TCTACGCCCACATTTCCGCCGGGACCACCAACGACATGGCGAACAACTATAACCTCGACCGCAAGGACCCCATGAAGTCCATCGACAAGCTGGTCGCCGAGGGCGTGCCGAGCGAGGTCGATTCCATCCTCGTCAACGGCGAGCCGGTCAGTTACGTGTCCTCCTTCGGGTACGTCGCGCCGGTCCCCTACCTTGTCAGCCCCAAGCTCAAAAAGGTCCTCGGCCACGCCGCCTACGTCGTGTCCGCGCTTCCCATCCTCATGAGAAAGCCCGAGCGCGTCAAGATCGAGTACACCGCCAACGGCGTCACGCGGCAGACGAGCGTCATTTTGGCCCTCATCACGACCTCCAAGGGCATGGGCGGTATCAATCTCTATCACGACATCGACCTCAACGACGGCAAATTTGACGTGTTTTTGCTCGAAAAACTCTCGCCCCGTCTGATCGCGGATATTTTTCCGAAGTATCTGACCGACACCATCGACATGACGAAGTACGAAAAGTACAGCACGCACTTTACGACCGACCACATGGTCATGCGCTTCCCGGGACTTCTGCCGAAGCACGACCTTGACAACGACGGCAACCAGGCAGGCTTTTCGCTGTCCCTGCACGACAACGTGCTGGACTTCCGAATGGGCAAAAAGATCAAGGTCTTAAAGCCCGAGCGCTGAGCCGGAACACAAAAACGCTATACAAAACGAAAGTTTTTTGCTTCCGTTTTTCTTTTTTCTCTTGACAAACGGGGCGGGGCGTGGTAGGATAGGTCTTGATAAACCTACCTGCATACCTCTTTGGTAGGTTATTAGAATGGAGGATTTATATGGCAAATATTTACAAAAGCGCGGACGCGCTGATCGGCAGAACGCCCCTGTTGGAACTGACGAACATCGAAAAAGAGGAGGGGCTTGAAGCCACGGTCCTCGCAAAGCTCGAATACTTCAATCCCGCGGGGTCGGTCAAGGACCGCATCGCCAAGGCCATGATCGACGACGCCGA
>CAMVBD010000325.1 GCA_947165615.1 uncultured Clostridia bacterium
TCCTTCGCACGCGGGCAGTCTGCTTTGAAGCAGCGCCTTTGTGCGAGCCTTGAAATCCGAAGAGAATGCGAGCGCGTCGAAGCTGTCGCGAAACACTTTGCTTTTCATTCCAAATCCTCCTTTAATATCCGCTTCAGCAGAGTTCGGCCCCGGTGCAGCCGCGTGCCGACCGCCGCCTGCGAGATTTTCAGCAGCCCCGCGATCTCCCGGATGGAATAGCCTTCGTAATAAAAGAGATACAGTACGGCGGCGTAGGTTTCCGGCAGACTGCGCAGTTCCTCCAGAAGAGAAGCCTCCGGCGGCGCCGTTCCCCGGTCCGACAGGTCCTCATACGGGATCTCTTTTTCGGACGCGCGGCGTCTGAGGTCGCTGACGCGGTGAAGCGTGGCGCGGATGAGCCAGGCTTTTTCGTGCTCGGCGTTTTTGAACGTAACGCCGTGTTCGATCAGATACAGAAAGACCTCCTGCACCGCGTCCTCCGCGTCCATGGTGTTTCTCAGACGCGTGGAGGCCAGGCGCAGCAGCATCCCGCTGTAGGTTTCGACGAGCCTTTCAATGGAATCATTGGTACCGTATGAGACCATCTTCTCACTCCCTTCACCCTTAATACGTTTAGGGGGACGGTTTTTTTACACGGAATTCAAAAAAAATCCCGGATCGGGGAAGCCGAGCCGGGAAAAGGAGAATTTGCAAGATGTTTATTCGACGGGCGGGACGGTGCCTTTGGCGTGACCGATAATGCCCTCGATGATGCCTTTGATGAACGCGATGATGCGGTCAAGCACGGCCTTCATGGTGCCGATAAAGTTGTTGACGGCGGGCTCGACGGAGTCGTCGGCCTCTTCTTCGGGGCGGAAGGCGTTTTCCGCCGTCATGGGGGAACTGGTCTTGGTTTCGGCGTCATACACCATAAACTGCGGCCATGCGGGGTCGCTGTGGACGGTCATTTTGCCGCCGGCGTGATAGAACGCAAAAGTCAGTTCTTCCACGCCGCGGTCCCATTCATCGTGATCCAGGTACTTAAAGAACCAGGTGTTGTCGGGCAGCGCGCAGGTGGAGGCGTCGATGAGGCCGTCGGGCGAGACGTATTCGCCCTCGGCGTCCAGTTTTTCACCGATCTTCGCCATGGTCGCGCCGAGAGACGCCTGCGCCACTGTCACGGTGTTGTCGTTCGGGTATTCGCTGTCTGTCATGATGGGGAACATTTCGTCGCCGTACTTTACAAGGATGACGACGCCCATGCCCTGCTCCATGCATTCCGTGAGGATCTCTTTATGGCGGTTCTGGACGTTGTAATGGTATTCGTCGATCAGCGCGACGAAGTTTGCGTAGGCGGGATCGTCCGCGATACCGGTCATCTTTTTGGCGGCCTCGTAACGGGCGTCGTCCACCATAGCCCAGTGGGACGGCAGCGTGCCGTAGGAGGACATGAGAAGGCCGGGCATGACCATGGGCAGAACCTTGTCAAAAATTTTCTGAATGAAAGCGTCGGTCAGATCGATGCCGGGGGTGACGGCCATCAGTTTGACGGTGTCGACAAGGACGCGGCGGATGAGTTCGTCTTCAATGAGTTTGTCGAGCTGGTCCATCTCCTCGCCGTGTTCGAGATAGCGGTTCACCGCGCCGCCGTCCAGATGGAAGTCGCCCGCAAAGAGACTGGACGCAAGCGCGACGCCGTTGGAGGAGGGGGAAAGCAGAATGCAGGAGGAAAGGTCGTCGCCGCCGTATTTGTAAAGATAGGCCATCGAAACGCAGCAGCCCTCGCAGCGCGCGACAAGGTTTACCTTATCCTTGCCGGTGACCTCCTTGACCTTCAGAACGTACGCGCGCAGTTCGTCGGCGACGTCCAGGGGGCTTAGCCGCCAGTCGTAGTCGAAGGCGTAGCCATGAAGCGCATACACGCCGTTCTGAATGACGTTCGGGACGTTGTTGATGTCGTAGGACAGATGCTGCTGCCCGCTGCGGGGTCTTGCCTTGCCGTTTTTGTCGAGGACAAAGTCCTTGTAGATGGGCTCGAGCACGTGGCTCATCTTTTCGGCCCACTCGGTATAGTCGTCTGCGAGAACGGACTTGACGAACAGGGGAACGAGTTCCTTAACGGCGTCCTCAACGTAGCCGTCCGGCACCGGAACACGGTCCCCGTCGTAGATGACGTATTCGTCCGGCGTCCCTTTTTCGTTGACAAGGGCGCCGACCTTGCCCTTGATGTAAACCGTAGGATAGGTCTGCAGGTCCACGTCCGCGGCGAAAACGGAAGCAGTGGGAAGCATGAGCGCCATGACCAGCAGTAGCGATAAGCAAAGGGAAAGGATCTTTTTCATGGAATGACCTCATTTCAGATAAACAAATTGTTTACAATATAGTTTGACAAGATTAGTATATCACAAGATATTCTTCACAATCAATACACAATTTACTGTCCTTTTGTTCACTTTCAAGCACCTGTCTTTTCAGAACATATAAAGGCCCCGTTCAGGATAATCTGAATACAATAAGTTGTTCATAATCTATTGTTTTTGTAAAATTCATTAAAGATCCGCATGACAATATTCTGTCATAATTCTGTTAACATGTTGAAAAAATATTCTGGAAAGTGTTAAATTATATTTATAAAATAATGTCTTCACGTCCCGGCCGGCGCGTCCGGAGAGAGACGCTGAAGATGAAAGGAACGTCTGTATGAACAAAAAGTTTGCAAAACTCTTGTCCATTCTTCTTTGCGCCGCGCTGCTGCTGCCGACCGGGATCGGTTTTTTGCAGGCGAAAGCGGCTGGTCCGACCCCTGTTGTGTATTTTCACGGCGACGAGGGCATTTTCCGCAAGACCGAAGACGGTCAGAAAATCAAACTGTTTGACGACGGCGAATACATGAGCCGAATTTTGGATGAGGCGCTGCCGCTTGCCGCGAGAGCGATCCTCAGCGGCGACTGGTCCGCGTATAACGCCAAGGTTTTGGAGATCGTGGAGCCTGCCACATGCTCCACCGCTTGTGCGGGTGCCCGTCAATTCCTTTGAGTTTCAGCCTTGC
>CAMVBD010000326.1 GCA_947165615.1 uncultured Clostridia bacterium
GCTGGATGTGGTTGTCAAGCATGGCGGCAAGGAGGTTGTTGGCCGCGCCGATGGCATGGAAGTCGCCTGTGAAGTGGAGGTTGATGTCTTCCATGGGCACGACCTGCGCGTAGCCGCCGCCGGCGGCGCCGCCCTTGACGCCGAACACGGGGCCGAGAGACGGTTCGCGCAGCGCGACGGTGACGTCCTTGCCGATGCGGGAAAGGCCGTCCGCAAGGCCGATGGTCGTGGTGGTCTTGCCCTCGCCCGCGGGGGTGGGGGTGATGGCGGTGACAAGGATCAGTTTGCCGTTTTCCTTTTCGGTTTTCAGAAGCGAAAGGTCGACCTTCGCCTTGTTTCTGCCGTAGGGTTCAATCAGATCCTCCGGGACGTGCGCCTTTTTGGCGATCTCGGAAATGGGACGAAGTTTACAGGCCTGCGCGATCTCGATGTCAGATTTGTACTCCATGTTCAGAACTCCTTTTATCTGTAATATTCTACTGCGCTTTCAAATAATTGCATATCGTAATTGCCGGGAACGTTTTTATACAGGAAGCTGCCGCGGCGCTCGGAGTGCCCCATCTTGCCAAAAACACGTCCGTCCGGGGACAGGATGCCCTCCACGGCGAGAACGGAACCGTTGGGATTGCAGCGGTCGTTCATGGTCGCATGACCGGCAAGGTCGACGTACTGCGTTGCGATCTGTCCGTTTTCAACGAGTTTTGTCAGCAGCGGCTCGGGACAGATGAAACGGCCCTCGCCGTGGGAAATGGGAACGTTTATGATATCGCCGACGCGCACCTTTGACAGCCACGGGGACAGGGTGGAGGATACGCGGGTGCGCACGATCATGGACTGGTGGCGCCCGATGGTGTTGAAGGTCAGCGTCGGGCAGGTTTCATCTGTCTCGACGATCTGCCCGAAGGGCACGAGGCCGAGTTTGACAAGCGCCTGGAAGCCGTTGCAGATGCCTGCCATCAGACCGTCGCGGTTTTTGAGCAGATCGTGCACGCCGTCCCGGATGGGCGCGGCGCGGAAGAACGCGGTGATGAATTTTGCGCTGCCCTCCGGCTCGTCGCCGCCGGAAAAGCCGCCCGGGATAAAGACGATATTCGCGCCCCGCAGTTTTTCGGTAAACGCGCGCACGCTCTCCTGAATGTCGGCGGCGCTGCGGTTTTTGACGACAAAGATCTCCGGCTCGGCGCCGGCGTCGGCGAAGGCCTTTGCGGAATCGTATTCACAGTTGGTGCCGGGGAACGCCGGGATGAGGACCCTTGGCCTTGCGGTTTTGACGGTCGAGGCGTAAACGGCGGTCTTATCGCAGGAAAGCGTCGGGACGGGCGTCTCTTTTACGCCGGCGTGCAGCGGATAAACGCCTTCGAGTTTGTCTTCATAAAGCGCCGTCAGATCGGAAAGCGAAACGCATTCGCGGTTTCGTCTGAGCACCGGCTCCGCCGATACGACGCCGATAACGGTTTCTCCGGGCTCGACGGCGGAGACCTCCAGCAAAACGGAGCCGTAATGCTTTTCGGTCAGTTTTTCATTGGAGACGGCGGGCTCGAACGTAAAGCCGAAGCCGTTGCCGAGGCAGGATTTGAAAATCTGCTCTGCTATGCCGCCCTTGCCGAGCGCCGAGGCGGACACGGCGCGGCCGGAACGCATGGCGGACGTAACCGTTTTATAAACCGAGAGCAGGCTTTTTGTGACGGGCAGGCCGTTCTCGTCATACGCGGGAGAGAGCAGGATAACGGAATTGCCAACCGTCTTAAACTCGGGAGAGACGACGTTTTGCGCCTTGTCGGTCGTTACGGCAAAGGAGACGAGAGTCGGCGGGACGTCGAGGTCCTCAAACGAGCCGCTCATGGAGTCTTTGCCGCCGATGGCGCCGACGCCGAGATCCATTTGCGCCCGGAACGCGCCGAGCACGGCCGCAAGGGGTTTTCCCCAGCGTTTGGGGCCGCGTCCGGGCTTTTCAAAGTATTCCTGCAGCGTCAGGTAAACGTCCTCGAAGGACGCGCCGGTCGCGATGAGTTTGGTGATGGATTCCACGACCGCGTAATACGCGCCGTGGAAGGGACTTTTTTCGGCGACGGCGGGGTCGTACCCCCACGACATGAGGGAGACGTCGTCCGTATGGCCCTTTTCGACGCTGATCTTGTGGACCATGGCGTCGATGGGGGTGCGCTGGTATTTGCCGCCGAAGGGCATAAGGACCGTTCCGGCGCCGATGGTGGGATCAAAGCGTTCCGAAAGCCCCTGTTTGGAGCAGAGATTGAGATCGGCGGCGGTCCTGTGCATGACTTCGGAAAGCGAGGCGCCGGGATCGTTTGCGGCAAGATCCCCGATTTTTTCGACGGCGACGTCAATGGTTTTCGGTGCGCCGTTTGAATTCAGGAATTCGCGGCTGACGTCCACGATGCGTCTGCCGTTCCAGTCCATCTGCAGGCGAGGCGTTTCCTGCACCTCGGCGACGACGGTGGCTGCGAGGTTTTCTTCATCCGCCGCGGCTAAAAAAGCGGTCACGTCCTCGGGGGCGACGACGACGGCCATGCGCTCCTGGCTTTCGCTGATGGCAAGTTCGGTGCCGTCTAAGCCCTCATATTTTTTCGGGACGCGGTCCAGATCGATTATGAGGCCGTCGGCAAGTTCGCCGATGGCGACGGAAACGCCGCCCGCGCCGAAGTCGTTGCAGCGCTTGATGAGACGGGTGACGTCGCCGCGGCGGAAGAGCCGCTGGAGTTTTCTTTCCTCCGGCGCGTTGCCCTTCTGGACCTCCGCGCCGCAGGTCTCAACCGAATGGAACGTATGGGCCTTGGACGAGCCGGTCGCGCCGCCGATGCCGTCGCGTCCCGTGGCGCCGCCGAGCAGGATGACTTTGTCGCCGGGCGCCGGGACCTCGCGCCGGACGTTTTGTTCGGGCGCTGCCGCGATCACGGCGCCGATCTCCATGCGCTTTGCGGCGTAGCCGGGATGGTAGAGCTCGTCGACGATACCGGTCGCAAGGCCGATCTGGTTGCCGTAGGAGCTGTAGCCCGCCGCGGCCGTG
>CAMVBD010000327.1 GCA_947165615.1 uncultured Clostridia bacterium
TTTCACAAAAAAGTGATGGCAAACGTGTCCGGCTTTTCGGTGGACGATTACGTTTACACCTGCGAAAAACTGGACCGAGAAGAGCAGGTAGGATGGCTGGAGGTCAATATCTCCTGCCCCAACGTCCACGGCGGCGGCATGAGCTTCGGCACCGACCCCGCAATGGCGGCTTCGGTCACAAAAGCCGTCAAAGCCGTCACGACCAAGCCCGTCATCGTCAAGCTCTCCCCGAACGTGACGGACATCGTGGCCGTCGCAAGGGCGGTCGAGGACGCGGGGGCGGACGGCGTGAGCCTCATCAACACCCTGCTCGGCATGCGCATGGACCTGAAAACCAAAAAGCCGCTTCTTGCGAACGGCACCGGCGGCCTGTCCGGCCCCGCCGTTTTCCCGGTGGCGGTGCGGATGGTGTATGCGGTCGCAAACGCCGTAAAGATCCCGGTCGTCGGCATGGGCGGCGTAACAAGCGCCGAGGACGTCCTCGAACTGATGGCGGCGGGCGCCGCTGCGGTCGAAGTCGGCGCCGCAAACCTTGTCGACCCCCTTGCCTGCAAAAAAATCATCGAGGACCTTCCCGCCGCGATGGACCGGTACGGGATCCAAACGCTGTCTGAGTATTGAAAGAAGGAGTATATTGTGGGAAAAGACGTGATCATCGCCTGCGATTTTGATTCCAAAGAAAAGACGCTGGCGTTTTTGGACAAATTTACCGGCAGAAAGCCGTTTGTCAAGATCGGCATGGAACTGTACTACGCTGAGGGTCCCGCCATTGTGCGGGAACTGAAAGCCCGCGGGCATAAAATCTTTTTGGACCTCAAGCTCCACGACATTCCGAACACCGTTAAAAAGGCCATGGCCGTGCTCTCGCGCCTGGACGTGGACATTGTAAACCTCCACGCCGCAGGGACCACCGCGATGATGACGGCGGCACTGGAAGGGCTGACCCGCGAGGACGGCACGCGCCCGCTGCTGATCGCCGTGACGATGCTGACCTCCACCGACCAGAGCGCTATGGAAAACGACCTGTTGATCCGTGAGCCGATCGCAAACGTGGTGCTCCACTACGCCGAGACCGCGAAAAACGCGGGGCTGGACGGCGTGGTCTGCTCCCCCTTAGAGGCCGAAAAGGTGCACGAACGGTGCGGCGCCTCTTTTTTGACCGTGACCCCCGGCGTGCGCTTCGCCGATTCCGACAAGGGCGACCAGAAGCGCGTGATGACCCCGGCCGAAGCGAAAAAGATCGGCTCCGACTACATCGTCGTCGGGCGGCCCATCACCGCAGCCGCCGACCCCGTCGCCGCGTACGAGCGGTGTATGAAAGAGTTTGCCGATTGAGCCGCCGTTAAGACGGCGGGCGCACGGGCACATGGGAATCAGACCCGGTACCTGCTTCTGATTCCTCTGAAATCTTTGAGGAGCCTGCGTTTTTACGGGTTTTCTCCGAGAACGCTGAATACTCGCAGCAAAGCCGCCAATCGATTTTCCCCGTGCGCCCGTGTACCGTGCGCCCGTACGCCCGTCGCGCAAAGCGCGACAATGAAAAAGCGCGACAATGAAAAAGAAAGGAAAATAAATATGACTCTCTCCAACCTGATCGCCAAGGATCTGTTAAAAATCAAAGCGGTGTTCTTCCGCCCGGAGGAGCCCTTTACGTGGGCGTCCGGCATCAAAAGCCCCGTCTACTGCGACAACCGCCTGACGCTGACCGCGCCCGAGGTGCGCGCGGACGTCGAAAACGGACTCAAGTCCCTGATCGAGGAATACTACCGCGGCGCCGAGGTGCTGATGGTCACCTCCACCGCGGGCATCGCCCACGCCGCCATTACGGCGCACCTGATGGGTCTGCCGATGGGGTACGTGAGGGGAGGCGCAAAGGACCACGGCCGCCAGAACCGGATCGAAGGAAAACTGCTGCCGGGACAGAAGGTCGTTGTGGTCGAGGACCTTATCTCCACAGGCGGGTCCGTCATTGAGGTCGTGGACGCGCTGCGGGACGCCGGCGCCGAGGTGCTGGGCATCGTGTCCATTTTCACCTACGGCATGCAAAAGGGCCTTGACCGCCTTGCCCAAGCGAACGTGAAAAATCACTCCCTGACGAATTTTGACGAGATCGCCGCCGTCGCGGCGGAGGAGGGCTACATCGCCGCCGAGGACGTAAAGCGGCTGATCCGCTTCCGCAACAATCCGTCGGACGAAAGCTGGATCGGAGAAGCGAAATGAGAAGTGTGATCGACATTTTGGACCTCAGCGTCGAAGAACTGGACGGCATCATTTCGACGGCGGAGGACATCATCGAGCATCCAGACAAATACCGCGAAATCTGCAAGCATAAAAAACTCGCCACCCTGTTTTTTGAGCCGTCCACCCGCACGCGCATGAGTTTTGAGGCCGCTATGCTGGACCTCGGCGGGTCCGTGCTGTCCATGGCGTCGGCGGCGTCCTCCTCGGCGTCCAAGGGCGAGAGCGTGGCGGACACGGCGATGGTCATCAGCCAGTACGCGGACATTATCGCCATGCGCCACCCCAAAGAGGGCGCGGCGCTGGTGGCGGCGAAAAACGCCGAGATCCCGGTCATCAACGCCGGGGACGGCGGCCACTGCCACCCGACCCAGACGCTGGCGGATCTCTTGACGATCCACCGCGAAAAGGGGCGCTTTGACGGTCTGACCGTCGGCTTTTGCGGGGACCTGAAATACGGCAGGACCGTCCATTCGCTGATAAACGCGCTGGTGCGCTACAAAAACGTGCGCTTTGTGCTGATCTCCCCTGAGGAACTGAAACTCCCGGATTACTCGAAGGACGTGATCGTCAAAAACGGCAACGCCTACACGGAAACCGCCGACCTGGAGGCGGCGATCCCGGACCTGGACGTACTGTACATGACCCGCGTACAGCAGGAGCGCTTTGAAGACCGCGCCGAATACGAGCGGCTGAAAGACGTCTACATCCTGACGCCGGAAAAGCTTGCCGGCGCGAAGGAAGGGATCAGCATCCTGCATCCCCTGCCCCGCGTAAACGAG
>CAMVBD010000328.1 GCA_947165615.1 uncultured Clostridia bacterium
CAGCCGGTTTTTTGTCGCATACCTCTGCAAGCAGGACGTTTGTGTGCCAAACGTCGAAAAAAGTGAAATCTTTTGCCTTGCGGCAAAAGGTGAAATCTTCGGGCTTCGCCCTCAGGTGAAATCGAACGCTGACGCGTTCGGTGAAATGAAATCCACCCACCCGCCGTCGAGGCGGATTTCACTGCCCGCAGGGCAATTTCACCGCCGCAGGCGATTTCACCCACCCTGAAAGGGTGGATTTCGTTGCCGACTGTCCTTTAGAACAGTCGGCAGATGCCGTCTTTTTTTTAGAGGCCGGGGGACACAGAGGCCAAAGGCCGCGCCCCTTACACTCTTGTTTCGACCCGGATCTCCAGCGTCCGCACGTCAAAGGTCACGCCGACCACGGTGTTGTCCTGTTCAATGACAAGCGGGCTCTTGCCGCCGGAGCCGGAATACGGAAAGCGGTGCGTCTGGCATACGCAGGCCGAAAGCGTTCCCCATGTGGACACGCCGAAGTCATAGGTCCCGGCGTAGGGCATGACAAAGGCGAGGTAGTACTTGCCGTCGCCGATATAGTACATGCGCGTGACTTCGGAATTGCTGTCGTTTTTGACCGCGCCGACGTAGGGCTGGAAGGAGCCGTACAGCACGACTTTTTCGGGGTACCTGAGTCCCGTTTCGGGGTCGTCGACGTCCTTTCCGCCGTAGTCCAGCAAATCGGAGGGATTCGCCATGTCGCGGTAAGCCTCGTACCCCATATCCAGCAGACGCGCGACCTCGTCCTCCTGTCCGAAGCCGTGGCAGCAGTCGTCGGACGGGTCGTTGAGTTTATAGTGCCGGTCCGCGCCGTCGCCGCCGGTGCCGATGCCGCGCATCAGGGGAAAGGCGAAATAGCCGTCCGGGTTGTTGACCGCCGTCCACTTAAAGGAGTAGTCGAGGAACTTGTCGCGCTCCTCCTTCGGCTGGTTCGCGAACCACGAGATCTGATCCCAGCCCCACCACTGCTCCCACGCGCGCTGTTCGTAGGTCAGGTTTTCGTGCGCCCAGTGATCCTTGCCGCCCCAGTTGTCGTATTCGTACAAAAAGGGGAGCGCCTTTTCGTACACGCCCTCGGGGGAGACGCCGCCGCCGGATTTGCCCTCGCGCACCAGCACAAGCTTTTCACCTTTCCGGTCGTGCATCGGAAAGCGCGTAAAGGGCATGGCGTTGTAATCCAAAAGGCTTACGCCGTTGATGACCAGCGAATGGGAGTGCGCGTCAAAAATCACCTTGTGGCGTCTTGCGTGCTCCTTGCCGTAAGCGCGCAGCATGCCGATGACCTTCGCGATCCCCTTGCAGCCCTTGTCAAAGGCGGTGTACAGGTGGATCTGTCCCATGTGGAACGCCTCGTATCCGCAGTCGATGTACCTGCGTCCGCGGTAGTAAAACCAAAACTGCGTCTCCTGCCGCGAAATGTCGGGCATGCAGTCCCATGCGCCGACGTTTTTCGGAAACAGACAGGCGTCGTAATCGAAATACCGGTCCTCGGCAGGGAGGCCGAACGCCTCGAACACCCACGAAGGGATCTTCACGGGCTCCACGTCCTCGCGGTACAGCGCTTCAAAGATGCAGGCCTGCAAAATGATCTCGGGGTCGGCGGCGTGGATCTTCCCGGCGGCCTCTTTGACCTTTTTAAAATGCTCTTCCTCGGGCATATTGCCCTTCCAGATCCCGGCGGCGCGGCCGAGGAATTTGAGCCCGGTCTTTAGGATGACCCGGATGTCGTCGTCCAAAGACTCGCTCATCGAGATCCACTGTGCGGAGGCGGCGTGCGAAAGATAATACTCCAGAACTTCACGCGGCATGGAGCCGTCAAAGGTTCCTTTTGACAATGAAAAAACACCTCTTCCGTATGTATTAACTCCATGATACACGAAAAACGCATATCTTTGCAAGGATTTTTCCGGGATTTCACACTTTCTTCATAATCAGGCGGTAGAATGCAATCATAGCAGCCGCCTGCGGCGGCGGGGACACGGGGCCGAGGATTCGCCGCCGCCGGTGGCGGATGAAGGCGAACCGCAGGCTGGAGGAAACAGGGAGCGTGCCGAGCGGGGGAGCGAAGGCAGGCGACCATGTTTCCGACTGGGCCGTAAGGCACGGGCACACGGGAAAATGCAGAATACAAAAGACAAAATGCAAAATACAAAATTTCGGAACCTGCGGTTCGCATTTATAAAATCGGGTACGGGCGGAGCCCGTCCTTCATTCTGTATTCTTCATTCTGCATTTTGCATTTTTCTCCTCCACTCCTCACTCCTCACCCAACATTATCATAAAAGGAGCCTTCGACTATGCGCCGACGCACAGACGTAACGACCGAGGACCTCGGCAGCGGGATCACACGGATCAATGAATACGATTTCGTGAACCTCTATCTTGTAGAAGGGGAGTCCGGCGCGTGCCTTGTGGACGCCGGCGCCGGCGTCGCGGATATGGCGGCGGTCATCAAAACGCTGACCGACAAGCCCGTCACCGTGCTCATTACCCACGCGCATGCGGACCACGTCGGCGGGGCGGTGTGGTTTCCGGAGGTTTATCTTCATCCTCTGGATTATAAGCGCGGCGTCAGTTACGCCAAGGCCCCGGCGCGGCTCTACTTCCTGTACTGCCACCGCTACAAAAGAAAGACCCATAAGGTCCGCTGGGCGTCGGCGTTCCAAAAGGACTTCACGCCCGCCTTTCTGCCCCTGTCGGACGGGCAGGTCTTTGACCTCGGCGGGCGCACGCTGACGGCGCGCCTCACCCCCGGTCACTCCCCGGGCAGCGTCAGCTTTGTGGACTCCCTGACCGGTGCCGTCTTTACCGGCGACAACGTAAACCTCATTGTCACGCTCCATTTCCCCGGCGGACAGACGGTCAAAACGTGGATCGACGCTGCCGAAAAGACGCTCTCCCTTGCCGGGGATCACCCGATCTACGGCGGTCACGGCGACGGCAGGATCCCCCAAAAGGCGATCGAGGAGGCCCTTGCCCTCGCAAATGACGTCT
>CAMVBD010000329.1 GCA_947165615.1 uncultured Clostridia bacterium
TCTCGACTTGGGGCTTTCTATCATCTGTTATGCTATTTTGCAGCCTTTAGACTTTGCCGGTGTGTTGGAATTGACAGACGAGGAGGACTCAAAATCCTTTGCCAGCGATGGCGTGCGGGTTCGACCCCCGCCACCGGCACCATCCCGAAAGCCTTGTTAATCAAGGCTTTCGGGATTTTTTGTGTCGGAACGCAGCTCGATTTTACGCACCGGATTTTTCGAGGTCGGTCATATATTCGATAAGCGAAATCTATGCGAAATGAAGCGAAATTTGTTTCGCATATTTCGTTTATCGGCTTCCGCAAACAGGTTGCCGGAAGAGTGTGTCAAGAAAAGTGCGGTGATTCAGCGAAAAAGTTCATGGAAAAGTGTAAATTATATCTTGATTTCTCCGTGGATTTGTGCTATGATAATACCATCGAGAATTATGGGAGGATGAAGAATGCTCCAACGTAAAATAACAAAGCAAATTGAAGAGTTCTACAAGGACAACCCGAAAAAGGCGCTGATGATCATCGGCGCCCGTCAGGTCGGTAAGTCCTATATAATCGAGCAGTTCGCAAACGACCACTACGACAGCGTGATCAAAATGGATTTCATCGAGAATCCGGATTACATTCCGCTTTTTGAGAACGCGCAGGGTGCGGACGAGATTTTATTGCGCCTTTCCGCGCTTTTCGGTGACCGGATGATCCCGGGGAAGACGATGATCTTCTTTGACGAGGTGCAGGAGTGCAAGGAGCTGATCACGCAGATCAAGTACCTCGTGCAGGACGGCAACTATTCTTATATCCTCAGCGGGTCCCTGCTCGGAACGGTTTTCAAGGACATCATCTCCGCCCCGGTGGGATACATGGACATCATCACGATGTACCCGCTCGATTTCGAGGAATTTGCATGGGCGAACAACGTCGGCGCAAAGGTCATCGACGCGCTCCGGGTCTCGTTCGAACAGAAAAAGCCCGTGGACGCATTTATTCACGAGCGCATGACGGCGCTGTTCGAGCTTTACCTCATCGTCGGCGGCATGCCGGAGGCGGTCTCCACTTATCTGGAAACGAAGAACCTCCGCAAAGTCGCCGACGCGCAAAGCGCGATCATCCGGCTTTACAAGCGCGATATTTCAAAATACGACGAGAAAAACCGCCTCTATCTCAACGAGATCTTCGACCTGATCCCCAGTGAGCTGAACGCGAAAAACAAGCGCTTCATTCTGAAAAATCTGAACGAAAAAGCGCGGTTCGACAAGTATTACGACAGCTTCCTGTGGCTGAAGAACGCCGGCGTCGCGCTTCCGGCGAACGTCGTGGACGAGCCGAGAGTGCCGCTTCTGCTCTCCAAATCGCAGAACCTGTTCAAACTGTTCTCGAACGACGTCGGTCTGCTCGCCGCACAGTACGGGAACGAGATCCAGCTCAAGATCCTGCAGCACGAAACGACGATCAACTTCGGCTCCATTTACGAAAACGTCGCCGCCGAGGAACTGACCGCGCACGGATATACACTCTATTACTACAACAGCAAAAAGTTCGGCGAGCTTGATTTCGTGATCGAAGAGGACGGAAAGATCCTGCCGATCGAGATCAAATCCGGCAAGGATTACTACCGCCACAACGCGATGGATAACGTGCTGAACGTAACGGACTACGGCATCGAAGAGGGCTACGTTTTCTGCAACGGCAACGTCGAAACAGACGGCAAGGTCACCTACTTCCCGATTTATATGCTGATGTTCCTGCACAAAAAGGAACTTCCGAAAGAGATCCTGTTCAACACCGATTTTTCGGACCTGAACGACAAGATATAAAACCGCTTCGATTCGAACCCCCGCAGGTTGGTCATGATGCCCGACGCTCGAAATCTCCGTTGAGACTGTGCGCTTCGTATCGCACAAAGCCCGTAACCATGCGGTTTTTCACGGGCTCGAAAATTGAATATTCCGTAGTTCTTTCCGTCAGTTCTTTCCGAAGGGGGGGATCCCGCCGCAAAAAAGAGGAAAAAACGGGCGAAAAATACACACGGAGGTGTATCGAAGTGGTCATAACGGGCCTGACTCGAAATCAGGTAGCCCTCACGGGCTCGTGGGTTCGAATCCCACCGCCTCCGCCAAAGCGAAAATCCTGTCGACGAAGTCGGCGGGATTTTTGCTTTGTATTCTTCATTCTTCAGTTTTCAGTATTCATTATTCATTACCCGGCGACAGGATTTTCGAAATGAATAGGGAAGACTTGAGACTGAAAAATGAATAATGCTTGCGAAATCGGACGCATCTCGATTTCATGATCTGGACCGACGAAAGAATGCAAAGAAAACTTTGCAAAGCCTATTGACAAGTAAACTTGGCAATGATATACTGACACTGCCAAGTTTACTTAGCATCAAGGAGGTGTTCAGAAATGAATCGAGAAGAAATACTGGCAAAAGCGCAGAGTGAAGGGCGGGAAAAGGATCTGCCGGATCGCGAGGCACAGCGGAGCGGTGCGTGGGCTGCATATATCCTCGGAGTTGTCCTGCTGATCCTGGTGGATACCGTAAACGGTTTCGTGCTGCACTATGTGAACCGAGGCGCAGACTTTGCGTTGTTTTCCATGGCGTTTGTGATGTTTTTGATGAAGTATCGCAGACTGCGGAAGAAGCATGAGCTGATTATGACAATCATTTGGGGTGTGTTGGCACTCTCCATGCTGGCCGTATGGATTCTGCAGTTAACGGGGGTGCTCTGATGGATGAGCGGCTTGTTCTTCACAACAATCTTGCGCTTGCAAGAAAAGAGAAAGGGCTGTCCCAGACAGAGCTTGCCAAGCTGGTAGGCGTTTCCAGAAACACCATCAGTTCTATTGAAACCGGACAGTTCAATCCCACGGCAAAGCTGGCGCTGATCATCTGCATCGCGCTGGATAAGAAGTTTGAAGAGCTGTTCTATTTCTGAAATAGGAATCAGCTGGTAATTCAATTCCTACGAGAGTTCGAATCCATCTGTCAAAAACGCAAATACATCTTTTACGTACCC
>CAMVBD010000330.1 GCA_947165615.1 uncultured Clostridia bacterium
GGCGGGGAGCGGAAGATATTACTGCGATCTGAAAACAGGGAGTTTTACGATTGAATAAGCCCGGATCGGGAGATAGAATATGGAACGGTTTTATTTTGAAAGGCCTTCGGCGGCAAGAAAAGCGGATATTATTGCGTATCTGAAGGAGTTTGCCGCCGCCGGGTCTGAGATCAACGGCAGCGGGTCTCTGGACAGGATCCTCTCCGGCTGGACGTTTGAACAGGCGCTTGAAAGATGTCTGAGTATGGAAAACAAGGCGTACGCAGAAAAGGCGGGCCGGTGTCCCGGAAAGACCTTCCTGCTGATCCGGGAGAACGACAACAGGCTTGTCGGAACCGTAAACGTTCGCTGGGATCTGAACGAAGCGATGCTCCGTTTCGGCGGCCATATCGGATACGGGATCCGGCCGTCCGAGCGCAGAAAAGGGTATAACAAAATCAATCTGTATCTTGCTTTGAAGGAAGCGAAAAAACTGGGACTGGAGCGCGTCATGATCGACTGCGCCGCCGATAACGTCGCCTCGGACAAAACGATCCGAGCGCTTGGCGGCGTTTTGGAACGGTGCGAAAGTGACCCTTCGGACGGGGAAATGACCAACGTCTATTGGATTGATATTTTGGACTCCCTGATGAGATACAATGCAATATATGAGCCTTATATCTCTGAACCTGTCATGAATATAGAGAATCTGAAACTGAAGGACCTTCAACCTTCGCAATTCTTTATTTCGGAGAAAAAGCTTTTCGATATTGAGGCTTGGCTGGATCCGGCGGATCTTTCCGGCTTTGAGCCGATCCCGGTAAAAATACTGGATGGCGTGCCTGTCATGACAGACGGGCATACAAGGGCTGTCGCAGCGCTCAGAGCCGGTCTTGCCGCGGTCCCTCTTGTCAGGGATGAGGACGAGCTGGACTGGGAGATGTACCGCGCCTGCGTTAAGGCGTGCAGAGAGCGTAACATATTCTCTCCGGCAGACCTGCTGCAAAGGATCATTCCTGAGCAGGAATATCAGGAAAAATGGGATCACTGGTGTGATATCCTGCATGCAGAGATCCGAAGGAGCCGGATCACGGTCAAACTGTATACAGAACAAGAGGTTCCGGACGTGCTGGACTTTGAAAGACGCCTCCGGGAGGAAGAAGATTTCTGGGGCTGGGAGATCGATGAACCGTACGTCAAAAGCGTAAGAGCCAGTTTTCAGGATCATAGGTTTGATAACGCGATCTCCTTTCTTGCCTATCTGGATGGAAAGGTAATCGGCCGCATTGACGCGGTCCTTCTGCCCTCTCATTTCGACGGCTCGGTGAAAGCGTATCTGGACTGGATCTGTGTGATCAAAAGGTATCGGCATCAGGGCGTCGCGCAGGCGCTTTTAGCGGAATTAAAACTAACTCTGAAAGAAAGAGGGATTACCACGCTGATCGCCCTGACTGCCGCAAATGACGATGCGCAGCGTTTTTACAGGAGTATCCCCGATTCTGTAATGCGGGATACGGGGATATGGATCCAGATCAAGTAAACCAGACTGATCCTTGTAGCGCCGGACGGAGAGAAGCAGACCTTTGACCTTGTGATCTACCGGGATTCGTATCACGTGGAAAAAATAAAAGTTGAGGAATAAAGCGATATGGATTATATCAGCGTCACAAAAGACAATTTGGAAGCGGAGCACATCTGCTGCGCCATATCAAACAACAAAGATATTCAGGTCGCCTCCAAAAAAGCGTGGATGGCGGACCGATTCGACGACGGCCTTGTGTTCTTAAAAAGCGTCGAGCGCGGAAAGTGCTTTATTGAGTACATCCCCGCTGAAAACGCGTGGAACCCGCTTGACGCCGAGGGGTACATGTATATCGACTGCCTGTGGGTCTCGGGCTCGTTCAAGGGTCACGGCTATGCGAACGATCTGTTGGAGTTTTGTATCAAAGACAGCAGGAATAAGGGAAGACTTGGACTTTGCATTCTGTCTTCCGCCAAGAAAAAGCCGTTTCTGGCCGATCCCAAATTCCTGCTGCACAAGGGCTTTTCCGTCGCCGACGAAGCAGACAACGGGATCGAGCTCTGGTATCTGCCGTTTTCGGCTGACGCTGCAAAACCGACCTTCAAGCCGTGCGCAAAACAAGTGCATCTTGACGAAACGGGCTATTTGCTGTATTATACCAGTCAGTGTCCCTTTAACGCGAAATACGTCCCCATTGTGGAACAGACCGCAAAGGACAACGGCATCCCGTTCAAGGCGATCCATCTGAATACCAAAATAGACGCGCAGAACGCTCCGACGCCCGTCACAACCTACGCGCTGTTTTATAACGGCGACTATGTGACAAACGAGCAGATGAACGATAAAAAGTTCTTGAAACTGGTTGAAAATAATAAATGGTGTAAAGGAGAAAACGCATGAAAATCGCAGTCGTTACCGGCGCATCTTCCGGCATGGGGAGAGAGTTTGTGCTTGCTGTGGACAAGTCATTTGACCTCGACGAGATTTGGGTGATCGCGCGCAGAGCGGAACGTCTGAACGCTTTGCGGGAAGAGTGCAAAACGCCCCTTCGCGTGTTGGCTCTCGACCTGTCCGTCCGAGAGAGTTTTGATGAATACGCGGATCTGCTGCAGCAAGAACAGCCGCAGATCCGGGTCCTCGTCAACGCCGCAGGGTACGGTCTGTTCGGCACGTTTTCGGAATTGCCGCTTGACGGGCAGCTCGGGATCTCCGATCTCAACGACAAGGCTTTGACCGCTATGTGTCTGCTGTCTTTACCCTATATGCAGTCCGGCGACGCAATCGTCAACCTCGGCTCGAATTCCAGCTGGCAGCCTGTGCCTTATATCGCCGTATACGCCGCAAGCAAGGCCTACGTCCTGAGTTTCAGCCGCGCCATCGGTCGGGAACTGAAGGAAAAGGGGATCCACGTCATGTGTGTTTGTCCGGGCTGGGTCAAAACGGAGTTTATGGATCGCGCCGTCCACGACGACACGGTGCAGTACTATGACCGCTGGT
>CAMVBD010000331.1 GCA_947165615.1 uncultured Clostridia bacterium
GTTGAAAACCTGCTCACCGAGGGTACCTTTACCTGGGGCCATTTCGGCGAAGCGGCGCTCTCCACCTTCATTACCGCCATTGCGCTCGCGGTCGCGGCGATCCCCGAGGGTCTGCCCGCGGTCGTGACCATCATCCTTTCCATCGGCGTGACCGCCATGAGTAAGCGCCAGGCGCTCATCCGCAAGCTGACCGCCGTGGAGACGCTCGGCTGCACGCAGATCATCTGCTCCGATAAAACGGGCACCCTGACCCAGAACAAGATGACCGTCGTCGATCATTACGGCGACGACGAAAAACTGCTCGCGCGCGGCATGGCGCTGTGCAGCGACGCAAATCTCGACGAAACCGGCAACGCGGGCGGCGAGCCCACCGAGGCGGCGCTGGTCAACTACGCAAACAAACTCGGCATGCCGAAGGGCGCGCTTTCCGAGGAAAGCCCCCGCATCGGCGAAGCGCCGTTTGACTCCGGCAGAAAGATGATGTCCACGGTCCATAAGACCAAAGACGGCATCATCCAGTTCACCAAGGGCGCGCCGGACGAGATCCTCAAAAAGTGCACGCACGCGCTCGTGGACGGCAAGACCGTCCCCATGACGGACGACCTGAGAAAGAAGATCCTTGCCGGCAACAAGGCGATGGCGGACAAGGCCCTGCGCGTTCTGGCGCTGTCCATGCGCGCGCACGTGGCGGAGCCCTCCGACTTTGACGCCTCCACCCTCGAAAAGGAACTGGTGTTCGTTGGCCTGACCGGCATGATCGACCCCGTCCGTCCCGAGGTCAAGGCCGCCATTGAAGAGTGCCGCGGCGCCGGCGTCGTACCCATCATGATCACCGGCGACCACCTTGACACGGCCGTCGCCATCGGCAGAGAGCTCGGCATTATTTCCGACGCTTCGCAGGCCATCATGGGCGCGGAGCTCGATAAGTTCACCGACGAACAGATGGTGGACGAGGTCGTCAAATACTCGGTTTACGCCCGCGTCCAGCCCGAGCACAAGACCAAGATCGTGCGCGCGTGGAAGGCCCGCGGCATGGTCACTGCCATGACCGGCGACGGCGTCAACGACGCGCCCTCCATCAAGGCCGCCGACATCGGCATCGGCATGGGCATCACCGGCACGGACGTCACCAAGGGCGCCGCCGATATGGTGCTCGCGGACGACAACTTCGCCACCATCGTCAACGCGGTGGAGGAAGGCAGAAAGATCTACGACAACGTCTGCAAGGTCCTGCAGTTCCAGCTTTCCACCAACATGAGCGAGGTCATCATCATGTTCGTGGCCTCCATCCTCAACTTCACCATCCTCTCTCCCGTCCATCTGCTGTGGGTCAACATGGTCACCGACTCCCTGCCCGGCCTTGCGCTCGGCATGGAAAAGGCCGAGGGCGACCTCATGCGCAGAAGGCCGCGCGCGACCACCGAGGGTATTTTCTCCGGCGGCGCCGGCATCGACATGGTCTGGCAGGGCATTTATCTCGCGCTCATCGAGATCGCGGCGTACGTCATCGGCTTCTTTGAGGCGAACGCCGCCAACATTACAAGCTTCTCACAGGGACTTAAAATGATCTGGGGCGCAAACGAAGCGACGAACAACGCCTGCATGGAGGGTATCTTTATGGCCTTCCTTGCCGTCAACTTCGGCGAGATCTTCTGTGCCATCAACATGCGCTCCCGTCGGGGCTCCCTGTTCTCAAAGGGCATGCTCAGGAATATGAACTGGTGGCTGGTCGGCGCCTTCATCGTGACCGTCGTGCTCACAATGGTCCCGGTGCTGATCCCCGGGCTTGCCGCGGTGTTCTTCCCGGCAGCCGAAGGCAACGGCGTCCCCTTCGAATTTGACTGGAACGACGTGTTCATTTCCCTCGCCCTCGCGGCTTCCACGGTCCCGGTCTTCGAGATCGGCAAGGCCATCCGCCGCGCGGTCAACAAAAAGAAAGAGCGCGTCTAAGAAACGCGCCGGTTTTCGCGGACCCCTTCGGGGGTCCGTTTTTATGTCAAAAAAGCGGTCTTCCGTCAGCCGAAAGACCGCTTTTTATCTGTGGGTTTCATTTGAGCCGCAGCGGTTTTTCACCCGCGCGCCTGTTTTGCGCATTGTTTTCTTTTGGATCAGAGACAAAATCTTGCGGATCATACTGCATGAGCACGTCTTCCTTCGGGAAGACGGAGGCGTATTTTTTCTGATAATACGATTCCGCTTCCGATAAAAAACTGCCGTCGGGCAAAAGCGTGATCACGGTGCAGCCCCGCTGCGCGCCGACGCGACAGATCCCCGGCATGGCGAGATAGTCGATGCTTTTGCCGTAGGTCAGCCGGACGCCTTTGTAATCGACCGAAAACCAGTTATAGTGGTCGTGCCCGCAAAAGAACCCTTTTGTGGAGCCGAGGCGCAGCGCGGTCTCAAACAGGTCGTCGTCTCCCACGCCGCAGTATACGATCTTTCTGGAGTCGGACGCCGCTCCGTAGACGTAGGCGACGTCTTTTGTGTCCCGCATTCCGTTTTCAAGCAGTTCGTACCACGCGTCCCGGTATTCCTTCAGCGGAATGTGGAAAAAGGCGAGGGAGGGGAGCGTCCCCTTGCCGCCCTCGGCTTCGTATGCCTTCTGATACCGCCGCACGTTTTCTTCGTACCAGCCGATCTGGTTTTCGTGGATGTTGTCGTACTTCCACAGCCCCAGCGTGTCGCCCTCGATGTAGGCGTGGGAGTCGAAGAGATACAAAACCTGCGTCCCGACGTCCGCCGGACCGCTTTGAAACAGACAGTGAGGATAGGCGTCGCTTTCGTAGATCGCCGCGATCTCCCGGCGGTCGTACAGGGAATAGGCCTCGGTGTCGTGGTTCCCGAAGGTCAGCGTCCAGTATACGCCAAGGCGCTCCATCAGGGACGCGAAAAGCTGAGCGGGCCTGCGGTTGTCAACCGTTCCGGACTGAAAGGGGACGGGATAGGCGACGTCTCCGGTCACGATGACAAGATCCGGCTTTTCCGCCGTCAGCATGG
>CAMVBD010000332.1 GCA_947165615.1 uncultured Clostridia bacterium
GATCTCTTGATTTCGGTCGGCCTTGCGTCCATGGAAAGGGACGGGCTGTATCTGCCCGAGGCGCAGTCCTGCGTCGGCAGCGAGGAGGAATCCGCCGAACGGAAACGCCGTCAGCGCAAACGCGAACGGGAGAAAAAACAGGCCGAAAATCAGGAGCGTGACATTGTCACGGCAGAGAAAGAAAAAGAGACAGAGAAAGAGAAAGAGAAAGAGAAAGAGAAAGATTCAGATCCACATACAGAGACAGAATCGTCGGCTGACGCCGCCGCGGCGACGATGCCGCTGAAGGACGGAAAAACCTATTTCGTCACAAAAAAGGACGCCAGCGACTACCGCGCTATGTACCCGGAGCTCGACGTCGAAAAGGAACTGCGCCACATGAAAATGTGGCTTACGAACAATCCCAAAAAGCGCAGAAAGGCCGGGGAGATGGGACGGTTTATCACCGGCTGGCTGAATCGTCAATCAGAGACCGGGGAACGGGAACAGAAAAGCGGGACGGCAGTATCCGCGCGCCCGAATCCCGAGCGAAATTACGATCTGGAGGAAGCCATCCGCCGGATGGACTTAACCGTGCCGAAATGAAGGAAAAAGGCGGCGTGATCCGGTAGCACGGCACACCGTGCCGTCTCGCCTCCGGCCTCTTATAAAAAACGGACGCGTCCGGGAAGAACGCGCCCGTTTGGGGGAATATGGGTCGTCAGGCTTTTACGAGATTTTTTTCATTTTGAGGCGCAGGCGGTCGGCGATCATGGCGACGAATTCGGAATTCGTGGGCTTGCCGCGCGAGGGCTGGATGGTGTAGCCGAAATAGGAGGACAGCACGTCGATGTCTCCCCTGTCCCACGCGACCTCGATGGCGTGGCGGATGGCGCGCTCGACGCGGGAGGCGGTGGTCTCATACTTTTTGGCGATGGTGGGATAGAGGACCTTTGTGACCGACGACATCATGCCCGGGTCGCGCACGGTGGAGACGATGGCGTCCCGGAGGTAATGATAGCCCTTGATATGCGCGGGCACGCCGAGTTCGTGCATGATCTCGGACACGGTGATCTCAAGATCCGTACGGTCGTTCGGTTTTTCCGGTTTCGGTTTGACGTCGCCGCCGTCCCACCCGGCAAAGGTCAGCACACGGTCGCACATGGCGTCGGCGTCCACGGGCTTGAGGAAGAAATAATCCGCGCCGGCGGAGAGCGCCTGCTGCTCGAATACGGGATTTGACACGCCTGACACGAGTATGAACAGCGGCTTATGCCGGAGGCTCAGAGACGGCATCAGTTTTAAGACCGAAACGGCGTCAAAATGGGACAAAAACGCCTCCGCGATCACGATGTCCGGTTCATATGCCGTCAGTTGGCGCATCAGTTCCCCGCCGTCGCGTCCGATCACTCGGCATTCGTGCCCGGTCCCGCGAAGTCTTGCGGTCAGGTTGTTAAGCAGATCCCCGGCGTCCAAAGCAAGCAGGACTTTTTTGCTGAATTTCATCAGAATTCTCCTTTTCAGATTGTTTTTTTCGCCTCACCTTTCTCAATGCATCCATATATTACCACTAATTTCTATGGATTTCAAGTGCTTTTTTAAATTATTTCCATTTATTTCCTATTATTTTTTACTCTTTCACGCATCTTTTTGTTTACCCGCTGAATATTTCGGTAAAAAAATAAGACCGCGGCCCCGGAAAGTCGTGCTTTCAACGGTAAGCGGTCCAGAAATAATCGAGAACGGTAAAGCGGAGCTCCAAGCAATTCTGCAGGTAGGTCTGCGTCAGGCGCGTGAGCGTTTCGAGGGACTCCTTTCCCAAGGTAAAGGCGAACAGCTGCTCGAAGGGCGCGTAGACGATGTGGCGCATGGCGGACACGACCGAGGCGGAGACCTCGGGGCAGGCGTCGCGCTCGCCGCAGTCCCTGCAGAAAAGCTCCCCCGTCTCACAGTTAAAATACATTTTGTCCGTCAGAAAGGTCCCGCAGCCGGCGCAGGCGTGGATGGGCGGCGCCCAGCCGAGCAGAACGGCGAGGCGGAGTTCAAAGGCGGATTTTAAGAGCAGCAGGTCTTTTTTGCCCTGATTGAGGTAAAAAACCGCCCGGAGCATCAGCCGGAAAAAGGCGGCCTCGTCCGTCTCCTCCGTCACGCTTTTGAGCATCGCCTCACAGAAATACTGACCGAGCGACAGCCGCGCAAGATCCGTGCGGAGCTCGAAGAAGCTCTCCTTGACGTCGGCGTCCGTCACGTTGTAGACCCCGTTTTTTTCGGAAAGCCCGAAAGAGGCGTAGGTAAACAGGGACGAAGCGGCGTGGAGCTTGCTTTTCATGCCCCTTGCGCCTTTGGCAAAGGCGCGGACGAGCCCGCGCTGCTCGGTCAGCAGAAAGACGATGAGGTCCGACTCCCCGGTGACCTTGGTTTTGAGGACGACGCCGTCCGTAAAGAACCTGTTCATCCGTCCAGTCCGAAGTTGTGGATCAGCGCCTCGCGGTTGCGCCAGTCCTCCTTGACCTTGACCCAGCAGCGGAGGTTGACCTTGACGCCGAAAAACCGCTCGAGGTCGATCCTGGCGCCGGTGGAGATGCGCTTGAGCATTTCGCCGTTTTTGCCGATGATAATGCCCTTGTGGGTCTCCTTTTCGCAGTAGATGGTCGCCTCGATGTCGAGGATGTCGGCGTCCTCGCGTTCACGGAAGCGCTCGATGGCAACGGCGGTGCCGTGGGGAATCTCCTTGTCGAGATTCCGGAGGATCTTTTCGCGGATGTATTCGGCAGCCAGCACCTTTTCGGGCTGGTCGGTCAGCGTGTCGTCCGGGAAAAAGTGCGGGCCGGGCATGCTGAGGGCGGCAAGCTCGTCCAAAAGCTCGTTCATCCCGCTGCCGTTTTTGGCGGAGATGGGGACGATGGCGGCAAAGTCGTGCAGATTCGCGTAGGTCGTGATGCGGGCAAGCAGCGATTCCTTATTTTGCAAAAGGTCGATCTTGTTGATGGCGAGGACGGCGGGGAT
>CAMVBD010000333.1 GCA_947165615.1 uncultured Clostridia bacterium
GAAATCTTTTGTGGTTTTCCTTTCAAACCCTTCCGCTATATTACTCGGAATAGATACTGCAGCCCTTCTCATTTGAGAAGTCAAACCAAATAATTCTTCTTTGGGGTATTTCTCTGTAACCTGATAAATTTGTTTGGTTAATTGAATACCTTTTTTCCAAACGTCGAGTTCTCTGAAATCCTTCATATCCCGTTTTTCCTTCGTTGTGATTTATATGGCTCTTATCTCACTCAATTCCGCATCCGGTGTTCCGCGCAGAAAACACACGAGTCACGAGGAACGAGCCACGAGCCACGCTTTATCCGGTGTTCCGCGCAGAAAACACACGAGTCACGAGTCACGAGGAACGAGCCACGATCCACGCCTTAATACTTCTTTTCTCTGTACGGCTTTCTCTTAATGACCCAGCGTTCCTTGTTCTCCTGACGGCTTCTTGCGATGGCAAGCGCGTCGTCGGGGACGTCGCGGTCAATGGTGGAGCCGGCGGCGGTATAAGCGCGGTCGCCCACGGACACGGGCGCGATCAGGTTCGTGTTGCAGCCGATAAACGCGTCGTCGCCGATGACGCAGCGGTTTTTGGTCTTGCCGTTAAAGTTGACGGTCACCACGCCGCAGCCGAAGTTGACGCCCTTGCCGACGTCCGAGTCGCCGACGTAGGTCAGATGCGACACCGCCGTATGCTCGCCGAGGGTGGAATTTTTGATCTCCACAAAGTTGCCGCAGTGGACGTGCGCCCCGACCCTGGCGTTGGGTCTGAGATGCACAAACGGCCCGAGGTTTGCGTCGTCCGCGACCTCGGCCTCCTCCGCCTGTACCTGATTCAGCGTGACGCCGGAGCCGACTTTGGTTTTATAAAGCACCGTGTTCGGGCCGACGACGCAGTTTTCGCCGATGACGCAGCCCTCCTTGATGATGGTGCCGGGCAGAATGACGGTGTCGGCGCCGATTTCGGCGTCCGGGTCCACGATCACGCCGTCGGTGCAGGGGATGGACACGCCCGCCAGCATCAGCTTTTCGAGGATCTTGTGCCGCAGCAGCTCGTTGAGTTCCATCAGCTGCACGCGGGTATTGGCGCCCAGCACCGCGTCCGCGTTTTTGGCGGTAAAGGCGCCGACCGGCCGCTTTTCGCCGACCGCGATACCCACGGTATCGGTGAGATAATATTCGCCCTTGGAGTTGTCGTTGGTCACTCTTGACAGCAGGTCCACAAGCGCCGCGGCCTGAAACCACATGGCGCCGGAGTTGATCTCGTTGATCTTTTTGGTCTCCTTGTCGGCGCTCGCTTCCTCAATAATGGCGGTAAAGTCGCCGTTTTTGTCGCGGATGATGCGCCCGTACCCGTACGGCTCGTCGATCTTCGCCGAAATGACGGTCTGGACAAACCCCCGTGTCAGATGGTAGGACAGCGCCTCGCGGATGGTGTCGCTGTCAATAAAAGGCGCGTCGCCGTTTAAGATCAGGACGTTGTCAAAGCCGTTCTCCCTGACGTACGGCAGCGCCTGCATGACCGCGTGCCCGGTGCCCAGCCTCTCGGCCTGATGGACGCACACGGCCCTGCCCTCGAGGTGCTTTTCGAGGATCTCGGCCTTGTACCCGGTCACGACGCACACGTCGTCCACACCCGCGCCCTTTGCCGCGTCCAGCACCCGGTCGATCATGGGGCGGAACAAAATTTCCGCCATGACCTTGGGCTTTGCCGAATGCATGCGCGTGCCCTCGCCCCCGGCAAGAATGATAGCCAGATTTTTCATACTCTTCCTCCAAAATAAAAATTTACATACTTTTTTAGTATATCAAATAATAAAGGAAGTGTCAATATGAGATACATCCTGTTTCGGCAAAAAAAGGAAAACCCGTCCCGTCCCGAAAAACGACGTGTCACGCCGCCTTTTTCTTTAATTTCGGCACGGTCGTTTCCATGCGACGCTGGGCTTCCTCCAGGTCGTAACTGCGCTCGGGGTTCGGGCGCACGGGCGCTGCTGACGCGGGTTTCCGTTCCCGTTCCCCGGCGTTCGGTCTCTGTTCTTTTGACTCGGACGCGCGGTTGAACCAGCCAGTGATAAAGCGTCCCATCTCCCCGGCCTTTCTGCGCTTTTTGGGATTGTTCGTCAGCCACATTTTCATGTGACGCAGTTCCTTTTCGACGTCGAGTTCCGGGTACAAAGCGCGGTATTCCTCAGCGTCCTTTTTTGTGACGAAATAGGTTTTTCCGTCCTTCAGCGGCATCGTCGCCGCGGCGGCGTCAGCCGACGATTCTGTCTCTGTATGTGGATCTGAATCTTTCTCTTTCTCTTTTTCTTTCTCTGTGTGGACATTGTCCACCTGCCCGTTTCCCCCCTTTTTCTTTGCCCGCTGACGGCGCTTGATGCGGGCGGACTCCGTCTCGCTTCCGACGTAGTCCTCAACGCCCGGCAGATACAGCCCGTCCTTTTCCATAGAGGCAAGGCCGACCGAAATCAAGAGATCGAGGGCGGGGGAGAGGCGGTCGGGGCGGTCCGCAAACATATAACACAGATCCGCCGCCGGGTTTTCCGTGTCAAGGGCAACGTGCCCGTCGTTTCGGATGGCGTGTAAGAGCAGCCGTTCGTACAAAATGACCGCGTGCTCGCCGACGTCCCCGCGGATCATCAGCTTGCGGATCTTGGGGTCCTCAAAAAAATCGCGCTTCATTTTGAACCAGTAATAGCGTTTCGTCATGGTCTTTCCCTCCGTAAAATCTGTTTTGGTACGGCTATTATACCAAAAACGAAAAATTTTCTCTGCCCTTTGACGACAGGAATCGGAAAAATGTTGACCATTTTTACGGCGTTATTTGTGCATAATTAACAAACATATGTTCTTGCGGTAGTACGGCTGCCCACAGCCGTTTCGGAATCCCGGACGGGATGGTGCGAACCGAACAGATGTTGTTTTCAGAAACAGGATTTGGTTCCCTTCGGTTCGTGACATTCCACGACGGGATTCCGCTCGACGGATATG
>CAMVBD010000334.1 GCA_947165615.1 uncultured Clostridia bacterium
AAAAAAAATATTTTTAGCCATCATTATAGGAACGCTCATTGGCTTGTGGGCGGGGACTGCACCAATTTTGTTTCCCAGTGCATCTTTGCCGGCGGCGCGCCGATGAACTACACAAAGGACGTCGGCTGGTACTACGTGTCGCTCTCTGACCGCGCGGCGGCGTGGACGGGCGTCGAGTTCTTGTACCGTTTTCTGACGACCAACCGCGGCGTCGGCCCCTTTGCAAAAGAGATCCCGCTCTCGGACGTCCGGGTCGGAGACGTCATCCAACTCGGGGACGGTACGGGGTTTTATCACTCCCTATTGACCGTCGACGTCGTGGACGGGACTCCCTATGTCGCAGCGCACACCTCTGACGCCTTCGACCGCCCGCTGTGGTCCTATTCCTTCGAACGGCTGCGCGCGCTTGCCGTTCGGCAGGGTAGGGTGTGGGTCCCGGACGGGGAAAAAGGAGGATGAAACCGTTTCAGTCTTTGCCGAAATAAGCCGCGATCCCGGTCATGCGTTGACTTTGACGGACGCCGAAGGGACAGCGCGCGTCGCAGTGCCCGCATTTGACGCAGTCTGCGGCGTTTAAGGCAAGCGTCCGGTAGTGCTCCTTTGCGAGCGGGTCGCCGGCTACGGCGAGGTCGTAGTATTTGTTGATGAGCCCGACGTCGAGCCCGACGGGACAGGGCTTGCAGTGGTTGCAGTAGACGCATTTGCCCGCGGCGTCCTTCGGGGCAAAGGTTCCGATGACGGAATAGTCGAGTTCCTCCGGCGTTTTTTCGTAATAGGACAAAAGCGTACGGACCTCCTCCGCGTTCGATGCGCCGGGCAGGACCGTCAGAACGCCGGGCTTGTCGAGGGCGTAGCGGATGCACTGGAAGGGCGTGAGCGCGACGCCGAAGGGGGACGTTTTGGCGTCCAGCAGTTGTCCGCCCGAAAACGGCTTCATGACCGAAATGCCGACGCCCTCCTTCTGGCAGCGGAGATAGACGGAACTCCGCTCGTCCACGTCCCCGAACGCGTACTCCCCCTGCCGGTAGTCGTAGGCGGGATTGACCGAAAACATCAGCGTGTCGGGACGCCCCGTGTCCAGAATGGCGTGGATGACCCCGGGGGTGTGGGACGACAGGGCGATATGCCGCACGACACTTTGGTCTTTCAGAGAAAGAAGGTACTCGAGCACGCCGTTCTTTTGATACGTCTCCCAGTCGGACAGTTCGTCCTGACAGTGGATAAAGCCGTAGTCGATGTAGTCGGTCCCGAGTTCCGATAATTGCCGATCGACCGAGCGCCTGACGGTCTCGAGGTCCAGCGACCAGCCGTAGGTGCCCTTGGAATAATCGGCGCCGAAGTGGATCTGGTAGAGTACGTTTTTCCGCACGTCTTTGAAAGCCGCCCCGAAGATCGGAAAGGCGGCGCCGTCGCCCGCCGCGAGGTCAAAGTAGTTGATCCCGCCGTCGTAGGCGGTTTCAAGGGTCTCGACCCCGTTTTTGAGGCCCCCTTCAAAGATATACGCGGTGCCGAGCCCGATCTCGCTGATCTTGTCCCCGGTGCGCGGGTGGATGCGGTATTTCATAAGAACCCTCCGTTTCAAACTGCTTTGTACAGTTTAGCACGTTTTTTCAAAAAATGCAACGCTTTGACCGGATAACCGCCGAAAGGCGAAGAATCCGCCCGCCGGACAATCCCTTTCTTGACATCCCTCCCGACTTCGGGTATACTGAAAGACAGGATCCGACAAAAAAGGAGCGTGAGGACATGGCGTATACTGACGCGCAGACGGCGGCGCTTTCGTCTGTCCCGGCACTTTTGTCCGACTGGTACCGGGACAACGCCCGCGCGCTCCCGTGGCGGCGGGACCGCGACCCCTACCGCGTCTGGCTGTCGGAGATCATGCTGCAGCAAACGCGGGTCGAGGCGGTCGTCGGTTATTACGAGCGGTTTTTGCTCGCGCTTCCGACCGTAAAGGACCTCGCTGACGTCCCGGACGATGTCTTGTTCAAACTCTGGGAGGGGCTCGGCTACTATTCCCGCGCAAAAAACCTCAAAAAAGCCGCCGGGATCATCGTAAACGAGCATAACGGCGTGTTCCCGTCAGACCTTGCCGCCATCCGCGCTCTGCCCGGCGTCGGCCCCTACACGGCGGGGGCTGTCGGTTCCATCTGCTTTTCGCTGCCGACGCCCGCCGTGGACGGCAACGTCCTGCGCGTCGTGACGCGCCTGATCGAAGACGGCGCGGCTGTTGACGACCCCAAAACAAAAAAGCGGATCGAGGAGGTCCTGACCCCGCTTTACACCCCCGAAAACGCCTCGGTCCTGACGCAAAGCCTGATGGAACTCGGCGCGTGCGTCTGTGTGCCGAACGGCAAGCCGAAGTGCGGCGTCTGCCCCCTGTCCGGCGTGTGCGGGGCGTACAAAAACGGGACGCAGACCCTATTTCCGGTGCGCGGGAAAAAGGCCGCGCGCAGGACGGAACAAAAAATTGTCCTGCTTTTGGAGTGCGACGGGCGGCTGACGCTCAGCCGGCGCAAAAACAGCGGCCTTTTGGCGGGGCTTTGGGAATTCCCCAACACGGACGCGCCTCAGGCGGACGTTTCGCCCGAGACTGCCGCCGCCTTTGCCGAACGCCTCGGCGCAAGGGTCTTGGAGCTCCGGGGCCGGACGGCGTACACCCATATCTTTACGCACAAAACGTGGAGCATGACGGCGTTTCTCTTTTCCTGCGCCGCCCTGCCGGCGGATCTGCCCTCGTTTACGCCCGAGGAGATCCTGAGTACCGTCGCCCTGCCCTCCGCCTTTCGCCCGTTTTTTGACTTTGCGGCGAGCGCCCTTTCCGGAGGCGGCGTATGAGACTGTCCGAGCCTGCCGTAATGAAACTGATCGCGGCGGCAAAGGGGACGGGAGAGGACCTGCTGATCGGCGCCGTATCCCGCCTGTCCGTACCGGACGTGAAAGCGGTTTCGGCGTATCTGGCTGA
>CAMVBD010000335.1 GCA_947165615.1 uncultured Clostridia bacterium
CCTGCGTCGCAAAAAACAGGTGTTCCGTGAACCGGACCGCCGCCGCGCGATCGCTTTCGCGCTGAAAACGGCGTGCCCGGGGGATACGGTCCTGATCGCGGGAAAAGGCAGCGAAACCGTGCAGATCGTCGGAGACAGACGTTTGCCGTTTTCCGACCTCGATACTGTGCGTTCCCTCTGAACGTCTTTTATAAATGTAATGATATTTCCGGTCTTTTGTGACCGGCGTACTCGCTTTCCCCTGCAAACCGCAGGCGGTTTGCAACAGAAAGGAAATGATGAAATGAAAATCTGGTTGGCTGTTCTTCTGAGTGTGGTCGTGGGCTTTACGGTCTCGTTTGTTCTCGGCTTCGTCGTCATCCCGTGGCTCAGACGCCTCCATTTCGGACAGACGATCCTCGATATCGGCCCGTCCTGGCATAAAAAGAAACAGGGTACGCCCACCATGGGCGGCTTCCTGTTCATCGCCGGCTTTGCGGTCAGTTTTGCCGTCGTATACTTTACGGCGCTTTCCCGCGGAACGGATCTGATCACAGACGCCGACGACCTGCAGCACGACGCAAAATACGTCAAGATCTTTGCCGGCCTGCTTATGAGCGTCGGCTTTGCGCTGATCGGCTTCATCGACGACTATATCAAGGTCGTCAAAAAACGGAATCTCGGCCTTACGGAGATCCAAAAAACCGTACTCCAACTTTTGTGCATCGCGGGGTTCCTCACGTCGGTATCTTTTAAGGATACGTCTATGGCAGTCCCGTATTACAGCGGCGTGTTCGACAATAAGATCGTTTTCTGGATCGTCGGCGTCATCGCTATTTACTGCACGGTCAACGCCGCAAACTTTCTCGACGGCGCCGACGGGCTTTGCGCCAGCGTCACAAGCGTGATCTGCATCGGCTTTGCGGCCTGCGCCGCCATGTACAAGTTTCTCGGCGTCGGCATTGTCGCTTCCTGTCTTTTCGGCGCCCTGGTCGGGTATCTCATGTGGAACTGGAATCCGGCAAAGGTCATGATGGGCGACGTCGGTTCGCTTTTCCTCGGCGGCATGGTCTGCACCATGGCCTACGCTCTGAACGCTCCGTGGCTGATCCTTCTCATCGGCGTCATTTACGTCGCGGAATTCGGTTCCGACGTTCTGCAGATCGCCTATGTCAAAACGCATCGCGGCAAAAAACTGTTCCGCATGGCGCCGCTGCACCACCATTACGAACTCGGCGGCTGGAGCGAAAAGAAGCTCTGCGTTGTGTTTTCGCTGATCACAGCCCTCGGCAGCGCCGCCGCCGCGGCGCTGGTGTGGTTTGGCAGCGCCCATCTGTCGTAAGGGTAATTACCTTTACAGATTCCGTACCGGAGGAAACGCAAATGACGAAGCAAAAGGGGATCGGCAAACTGATCCGAAGATATTTTAACGTGGACGGCGGGATCGACATCCTGTTCTTCGTCTTCCTGATGGCAATCCTTGTCATTGGGCTGATCATGATGTATTCCGCCAGTTACGTTTACGCCTATCAGTATACAAAAAACCACGATTCCGCTTTTTATTTCAAGCGGCAGTTTATCTGGGTTTTGCTTGGCGTTGCGGTCATGTTTGTTATTTCCCGCATCAATTACAAGACGTTCGAGACGCTGTTCGCCCTCGGCGGGACCGCCGTTTCCTGGCTGCTGCTGGGCGTTGCGCTGATCATGCCAGCGCACAACGGAACGCACCGGCATATCTATATCGGCAGCTTCCAGTTTCAGCCGTCGGACCTCGCAAAGTTTGCGCTGATCCTCACGCTCGCCGCCCTGCTCGACAAATACCATGACGTCATTGTAAGCAAAAAACCTTTACAGAGCCCGCTTGCCCGTAAAGTAAATGAACGTGTCGGCAAGCCGGTCCTCAACTATTCCGTGCGTGTGATCCTGATGCTCGGCCTCATCATTATGATCTATGCCGGCCTTGTCATCGCGGGCAGCCATCTGTCCGGCACCATTCTGATCGTCGCCATCGGCATCGTCATGCTCTATCTCGGGGAGGTCCGCGGCAAGTGGTTCGTTGCCGGCGCCATCGGCGCGGTGCTGCTGATCGCGCTGCTTTGGAACACGGACCTTCTGAAGGGCTATATGCAGGACCGTATTTACGCCTGGCAGCATAAGGACTATGATCCGCTCGGCGCGCGCTGGCAGATCAACCAGGCGCTTTACGCCATCGGCTCCGGCGGATTGTTCGGCAAAGGTCTCGGCCAATCGACGCTCAAGCACCTGTATGTTTCCGAACCGCAAAACGATATGATCTTCTCCATCGTTGTGGAAGAGATCGGGCTTGTCGGCGCAGGCATCATTCTCATCCTCTTCGCGCTGCTGATCTGGCGCGGCGTCGTCATCGGCATCAACTGCCCGGACCGGTACGGCGCGCTCATCGCCATGGGCGTCGTCTTCCAGGTCGGCATCCAGGTCATTCTGAACATTCTTGTCGCAACCGATTCGATCCCGAATACGGGCATCCCGTTCCCGTTTTTTTCTTACGGCGGCACGGCCATGCTCGTAAACCTTGCGGAAATGGGATTTGTCTTAAGCATTTCCAGACGTTCCAAAATCAGGAGGTGACCCTATGCGCGTATTATTTGCGGCCGGTGGGACCGGCGGACACATCAACCCCGCGCTTTCCGTCGCCGGACTCCTCCGGCAGACGCACCCGGACGCCGAGATCCTCTTTGTCGGCACCAAAGAAAAAATGGAGAGCACGCTTGTGCCGAAAGCCGGATTCGATTTCGCTTCCATCGAGATCAGCGGGTTCCAGCGCTCTTTTACGCCCGCAAACGTCGTATATAATCTCGGTACGCTGAAAAAACTGCTCTTCGTCACTGGCCAGTGCAAAAAGATCCTCAAGGACTTCCGGCCCGACGTCGTGGTAGGGTTCGGCGGCTACGTCAGCGGACCGGTCGTGCGCACAGCGCACAAAATGGGTATCAAAACCGCC
>CAMVBD010000336.1 GCA_947165615.1 uncultured Clostridia bacterium
CACTATCCCACCATGAAAAAGTACGTGGACGGCATGATCGAGAAATGCCGGGACAGAAACGCCGACACCGACAAAGAGTTTGCCCGTCCCTGGACCACGGAAGGCTTCGGCGACTGGCTGAGCCTTGAGGACCTCAGCCGTGAGCACGGCGTCGGCGAGACGGACCGCGGCCTCATTGCGACCGCCTATCTTGCCTACGGTCTGCAGGTGCTTATCAAATCCGGTAAAATCCTCGGAAAAGAAACTTCGTGGTACGAATATGTGCTTCAAAAGGTCAAGGCCTTCGTCCGCGCGGAATATATGGAAAACGGCCGCATGAAGCAGGATCTGCAGACCGCCATGGTCCTCGCGCTGGTCTTCAACCTGACGGACGATCCCGAAGCGACCGACAGACAGCTCGCCGACAACGTCAGACGGCTGGGCAGGCTTACGACCGGTTTTATCGGCGCGACGCACCTTCTGGACGCCCTGACTCTTGCCGGAGAAGACACGCTCGCTGTGGATCTGTTGCTCCGCACGGAGTATCCGTCCTGGCTTTACGCCGTCACCATGGGTGCGACCACCATTTGGGAACGCTGGAACGGCATGTATCCGGACGGGCATTTCGCCAGCGCCGGCATGAACTCGTTTAACCACTACGCTTACGGCAGCGTGTTCTCGTGGATGTTCCGCCGCCTTGCCGGCATCGCGCCGGTCGAGGAAGCGCCGGGCTACGCGAAGATCCGGTTCGCCCCCGCGCCGGACGCGCGCATCCCGTGGGTCAAAGCGTCGCTTGAGACCGACCGCGGCACAATCGCCTCCCGCTACGAAAAAACGGAGACCGGCTGGCGCTTTGTCTTTACCGTCCCGGCGGACAGTGAAGGCGTCGCGGTGCTGTTCGGTAAAACGTATCCGCTTGCTGTCGGCGACAATGAGATCGAAGTCCGGGCCTAAAAGCCGTTGCTTTCAGTCTGTGACTCTGTGACGATCAGCCCGGGAAAGCCCCCGCTTGCCGCTGGGGCGCCCCGGGCTTTTTCTATAAAGGAGCGTTCAGTCATTTATCCGGTTTCGGTATCTGCTGTCGTCCGAAAAGGCGGCCTGTCTGACCAAGCAAAACGGGGAAACGCTGTGTTATCTGTCCTATCCGCCCCCCGCATGCCTCGACCGCGTCTATCCTGTTCTTCACGGGAGATTGACATTTTACTCGCATATAACAAGATCGCCCGCGACGCTTTTTGCGCCGCGGGCGGTTTTTATTCCGGTAAAAAGTTACAGCAGCGCCGAAAAGACAGTCTCGCCGTCGTTTACAAAGACCTCCAGCACGTAGGCGTCGCGCAGGACGGCGAGGCTGTGGACTTCGCCTTTATATACGACGTCCTCGCGTCCCGTGCGCCGGATGCGAAAGCCGTCGGAGGTTCGGATCAGCGCTTCGTCTCCGTCTTTTATAAACGCGCGCAACTCCGCGGCGGGGCGGGCGCGGATGACGCCGTTTTCGTAAGTCAGTTCCCGGGGCGCGGACATGCAGCCGACGTCGGGATCGAATTTTCCGGCGTAGGCCCAGCCCGGGAGCCACGTCAGCAAAAGCGTCCGTCCGTCGGGCGCGCCGAACGCCTGCCCCGCGTAGCCGTCGGGGCCCTTGTCGACCTCCGCCTCCGTTTCCACGGCAAACCTCCCGTCCCTGAAATCGCCGTACGCTGCCGAAAACCGGTGCCCGTCCTCATAGCAGACGGAGGCTGCAAGCAGGTACCCGCCGCCCGTCTTTACAAACGACGGACACTCGGCAAACCGCGCGTTTTCCCATTCGCGCAGTATCCCGCTGTATTCCCAGTGAAGGAGGTCCCCGCTCTCGTACAAAAGCAGGTTCGCCGTGTGGCGCTCGCGGTTTCCGGACGCCAGCACGCACCAATATCTGCCGTCCGCAAACAAGACGGCGGGGTCGCGGAAATCGGGCGAGCCGTCTGGCGGATAGGTCGGTATCACCGGGTTTTCGGCGTATTTCTCAAAATGCACCCCGTCCTCGGACCGCGCAACGGCCACGGCCTGCGTCTCACCGCAGACGCACGCGTAAAACAGGAACAGTACGCCGTCCTTTACGATCGCCGTCCCGGACCAGCAGCCGTCTTTGTCATAGGGCATATCGGGACGCAGGGCGACGGGCAGCTCCTCAAAGTGTACAAAGTCCTTCGTCCGCGCGTGTCCCCAGTGCATGCTCTCGTTCCACGGCTTTTCAAAATGCGGCGCGTGCTGGTAAAACACGTGGTAATACCCCCGGAACCAGACCAGCCCGTTCGGGTCGTTGACCCAGCCCTTTCGCGTTTTATAATGAAACAGCGGCCGCGCCTCATACAGATTGTTTTCCATCTTACGCTTCCCCGTAAAGCACGCCGTCTCGGACGGAAACCTCAAACGTAAACCGGACGTCCTCGCTCGACGTGCCGAGCAGCAGCGTGTGCGCGCCGTCGTGCAGGCCGAAAACAAGATTCTCGTCGTAATAGGAAAAAGCGTCCTGGTCCAGCGTCAGCGTGACGCGCCGTTCTTCGCCCCGTTTGAGCGACACGCGCCGGTAGGCCTTCAGTTCCTTTATCGGGCGTACCACGGCGCAGTGATGAGAGCCGATATAGACCTGCAGCACCTCGTCCCCGTCAAAGTCCCCGACGTTTTTGACCGTGCAGGAGACCTCGGCGCCATTGTCTGTAAGGATAACGGCGGCGTCCGTCACGGAGAAAGCGGTATAACTCAGACCGTACCCGAACGGGTACAGGGGGCGTCCGTCGTCGTCGCAGTAGGCGTAGCCTCTGCCCGACGGCTTAAAGGCGTAATAGAGGGGGAGTTGCCCCACGCTTTTCGGAATGCAGATCGGCAGCTTGCCGGAGGGGTTCGTCAGACCGAACAGGATCTCCGTCAGCGCTTTCGCGCCCTGCTCGCCCGGGTACCACGCCTCGATCACGGCGGGCGCGTCGGAAATCCAC
>CAMVBD010000337.1 GCA_947165615.1 uncultured Clostridia bacterium
GTTATAAAAGATCTCCTCCCGGCGCGTCTCTTTCAGGTATTCGGCGGCGCTTACCAAAAAGCCGGAGGTGCCGCACGCCGGGTCCGCAATCACGTCGTCCGCCTTCGGGTCCATCAGTTCCACCATCATGCGGATGATATGCCGCGGCGTACGGAACTGCCCGTTGACACCCGCCGTGGCGATCTTCGCCAGCAGGTATTCGTACACGTCCCCGCGCACGTCGGCGGACCGGGATTCTCCCATAAGGGCATAGATCTCATCCAGCGCGTCCACGACCTTCGAAAGCATCAGGGGCGTGGGGAGTTTGAAGATCGCGTCGTCCATGTACTTGGAATAGGCGCTGTTTTTATCCCCGTGCAAAGTCTTGATGAAGGGAAAAACCCACTCCTGCATCACGGAATACATACGCCCCGCCGGGAAGTCGTGGAACACGCTCCATTTGAGTTGCTGTCCGGAAATCCTGCGATCCCCGACCGTGACTTCATCCGCAAAGATGCTTTTGTATGGCAGACCGAGCATGGCGCTCTCTTTTGCGCGGAGATTATCGCTGTCGTCCAGATCGCGGATAAACATGAGATAGGTAATCTGTTCGATCACGTCCAGAGGGTTTGTCAGACCTCCGGTCCAAAAGATTTCCCAAAGACTGTCGATTTTGTTTTTCAGTTCGCCTGTTACCATACGCAGTACCCTCTGTAAAATATATTTTTACATTTTACAGTATACACGTTGTATTTTTTGATGTCAACTTTCATTTCCATGCCGTCCCAAGAATCGGACAAAAAAAACGGGCAAAAACGCTTTTGTCCAAACGAAGCGCTCTCTTGACAGAAGCGCGCACAAAGGGTATGATAAAACCAGCAAAACAGAAAGGCAGGATTGCCATGAAAAAGATGAAACATAAGAAAAAAATGATCGCTCTGATCATCGCGGCCGCTCTGCTGATCGCCTGCGCGGCAACGTATTTTTTGCTGCCGGAAAAGGTGGTTTTCCCGGTCAAAAAGGCGCTGTACAGCGAAAAAATCAACGACCTGATGAACGATTACGTTTTTTCCGTGGACGCGACAAAGCCGGGCGGGACGCTGCCGAACCTCAAAAGCAACATAAACGTCTTTGGCGGGCGTTTTGCAGAGGAGCCGGCGCGGAATACCGAAAACGACCCTTACGCATTCATCGACTATATTCAGCTCATGGAATGCTCCGGCGGCAGCAAGGAGCGGGATCTGTTCAAGGACCCGGACGATTTTTCGGTCACGGACGACTATGATTTTTCGCCGCTGCTCCGCTCCTGCAAAGGGATCCTCAGCGTCGGGGCAAAGCCGCTGTTAAAGCTCGGGAACGTGCCGAAAAAGCTGTCCGTCAAGACGATTGCGGCCGCGGGGGCCGAGACCGGCGACTTTTCCGTCAACGTCTACCCGCCGGACGATTATAACGCATATTACGCCTATATTAAAGCCCTTGCCGAGGCGCTGGTCGCCGAATTCGGGCTCGACGAAGTGCGGGCGTGGCGCTTTGGCGTATTGACCGAATACGAAAACGCGGGGTGGTTCCGCACGCCGGACGAGGACCCGAAGGCGACGGCGGAAGCCTTTTGCAAGCTCTATGATTATACGGCCGAGGCGCTTATCGACGTGCTGGGCGAGGACGTTTTTATCGGCGCGCACTCCATGACCGTCAGCGAAGGGCTGTGGGACGAGCGAGAGTTTATCCGTCACTGCGGCAAGGGCACAAACTTTGCGACCGGCAAAACCGGCACGCGGCTTTGCTACCTTGCGGGGTCCTATTACGAACACACGCCGGGCGGCGACCATAAGGGACGGATCACGCTGCCCGAAGTCGTTAGTCTTCTGCGCGGCGCCGCCGAGGAAGCGGGACTGCCGGATCTGCTGTACGGCATCGACGAAGGCCGCGTTCTGGTCGGACAGACGCCGGGACGGGATTCCGATGAACTGTTGTCCCGCACGGTGGGCTATACCTATCAGGCCGGATTTGACGCGCGGCTCATAAAGCAGGGCTTTGACAGCGGGCTCGACTATTTTTCCTCCTGGGCGTATTGCAGCGAGGGCTTTACCGGCCTTCCGACCGTGAGTTACTACGTCGCGGAGCTTGCCGCCCGTTTTGAAGGCGAAAGCCTGCTGCCGGAAGCGGTCGAGAAAAAGGGTTGGCTCCCCGGCGCCGAGGTCGCCGTTTCGGCGGCGCTGGACGAGGACGCGGGCCTTGTCCGTGTGATGGCGTATAACTACAAAAACTCCCTTTATTACCTTGCGTCGGCGGACACGGAGATCCGGGTAAAGCTGCCGGAGAACGCCGGAGACGAAGTCCGGGTCACGGTATGGACGGTGGACGACGACTGCAACTGGTTTGACGAGTGGAATGAAAACCGGAAGGAACTCGGGTTCCCGGACGAGGTTTTCGCCTGGTCGCCCGACGACGGCAACCCGCTGTTTGC
The DNA here is from genome assembly GCA_947165615.1 of uncultured Clostridia bacterium. Taxonomy (GTDB): domain Bacteria; phylum Bacillota; class Clostridia; order Oscillospirales; family Acutalibacteraceae; genus RUG806. The sequence goes on from CAMVBD010000337.1 coordinate 2,447, forward strand.
GGATGCCGACGCGGCGGCAAGGTTCCACACGCTGCAAAACGACTACCGCGATGAAGCGAAACTGACGCCGGAGACCTATTCCGTCAAGGTCGAAAACGGCGAATGCGCGCTGCATGCGGCGCTTTCCCCCAACGCCGTCGCGTTTTTTGAACTTGCCTATTGAGCCCCTTATGACAAAAACGCCCGGTCGCCCGGGCGTTTTTGTGTTTGACGGTCTTTTTTATTTCAGAAACAGCACGCTTGCCGCGATGACAAACTGCGCGACGTAATAGAAAACGTGGTTCGTTATGACGTCCACGGGTCGGCGCTTGCCCTCGCCGAAATAGGTGCCGGAGAGGATGAGGTCGGACAGTATAAACAGCACGCCGCCGATGGCCATGACGACGAGGTGGACGTTTTCCTTCAGTCCGGCAAAGAGCGCGGCAAAGAACGCGAACGCCGCCATAAAGAACAGCACCGCGCCGTAGAGGGTGGAAATCATTTTGTAGGCGCCGTAAT
>CAMVBD010000338.1 GCA_947165615.1 uncultured Clostridia bacterium
AAATTGCCGTTTCCGCCGAGGCGTTCGGCGCGGCGGTCAACAAGGCCTACAACAAGAGAAAGGGCAGCTTCAACGTGCCCGGCTTCCGCAAGGGCAAGGCGCCCAAGGCCATTATTGAAAAGATGTACGGCGAGGGCGTGTTCTATGACGACGCCATCAACGAGGTGTTCCCCGCCGAATACGACGAGGCCGTGGAAAAGGGCGGCTTTGAGCCCGTGGACTCCCCCCGTGATTTTGACATCACGACCGTGTCCAAGGACGAGGGCCTCAAGATGAGCTTCAAGGTCACCGTCAAGCCCGAGGTCGAGGTCGTCGGCTACAAGGGCATTGAGGCGGAAAAGGCCGACGCCGAGGTCACCGACGAGGACGTCGACAAGGACCTGCAAAGTAAGCGCGAGCAGAACGCCAGAGAGATCGCCGTAGAGGACCGCGCGTCCAAGACCGGCGACGTCGTGACCATCGACTTTGAAGGCTTTGTCGACGGCAAAGCGTTTGAGGGCGGCAAGGGCGACAACTACGACCTGGAACTCGGCAGCGGCAACTTCATCCCCGGCTTTGAGGAGCAGTGCGAAAACCACAACGTCGGCGACGAATTCGACGTGTTCGTGACCTTCCCCGAGGAATACCACGAGGAACTGGCGGGCAAAAACGCCACCTTCAAGATCAAACTCCACGCCATCAAGGAAAAGCAGCTTCCCGAGCTTGACGACGAATTTGTCAAGGACATTTCCGAGTTTGACACCCTTGACGAACTGAAGGCCGACATCCGCAAGACCATCGGCGAGCAGAAGGCCGATACCGCCAAGAAGAATTTTGAGAATTCCGTCATGGATCAGCTGGCCGAACTCGTCTCCGCCGAGATCCCCGAATGCATGATCGACACCGCCGTCGACAACATGATCACGGAGTTTAAGTACAACGTCGAAGGTCAGGGCATCCCCTTTGACAAGTACATGCAGATGCTCGGCATGACCGAGGAGTCCGTCAAGGGCATGTACCGTCCGCGCGCCGAAAAGGAAGTCAAGACCGAACTGGCCCTTGAAAAGATCGCCGCGCTGGAAGACCTGAAGGTCGAGGAAGCCGAGATCGAGGAAGAGTATCAGAAGATGGCCGACCGCTACGGCGTCAAGCTCGAGGACGTCAAGGCCGCGATCACCGCCGAGCGCGTCGAAAAGGACCTCAAGAACCGCAAGGCCGCCGATCTGGTGCTTGAAAACGCCGTCGAAAAGGCGCCCGAAAAGACGGAAGAGGAATAAGCCGCGCTCCGCATGAAAAATGCAGAATGCAGAATACAAAATACAAAATTTCGGAACCTGCGGTTGGCATCATAAAAAGGACCGATACGCCGTCTGCCGCGTAAAACGCAGCGTTTTCAGATCGGGTATGGGACGAAGTCCCATCCGAAATTCCGCATTCTTCATTTTGTATTTTGCATTTCCCTGCAAGCTTCCCTGCATAAAGAAGCCGCTTTCTCCCATACTCCCTACAGGCAGATTTAAGACAGCTCTTTTATACTATCCGGTAAGGATAAAAAAGGAGGATTTTCCATGTTTTACGATCCCAAAATGAGTCTGGTCCCCACCGTCATCGAGCAGACCAACCGCGGCGAGCGCGCGTACGACATTTTTTCGCGCCTTTTAAACGACCGCATCGTCGTGCTCAGCGAGGAGGTCAACGACGTGACGGCGTCTTTGGTCGTCGCGCAGCTCTTGTTCCTCGAGGGTCAGGACCCGGACAAGGACATTTCGTTTTATATCAACTCCCCCGGCGGCAGCGTGTCCGCGGGCTTTGCGATCTTTGACACCATGCAGTACATCAAGTGCGACGTACAGACCATCTGCATGGGCATGGCCGCCAGCATGGGCGCGTTTTTGCTCGCCGCCGGCACCCCCGGCAAGCGTTTTGCCCTGCCGAACGCGGAGATCATGATCCACCAGCCGCTGGGCGGCGCGCAGGGTCAGGCCAGCGACATCAAGATCCACGCCGACCACATCTTAAAGACCCGCGACAAACTCAACCGCATCCTTGCCGCCGAGACCGGAAAGCCCCTTGAGATCATCGAGCGCGACACCGAGCGCGACAACTTTATGTCCGCCGAGGAAGCCGCCGAGTACGGGCTGATCGACAAGGTCCTTTACAAGAGATAAGCCGTCGTTCCGACGGCGGGTACACGGGCACACGGTCCACGGGCACCCGGGATCCCGGGCAGATCGTTTGTCGATCTCCGTGCATCTTTTCTTATTCCAAGAGTTTCAAATACGACGGGAACCACTGATAGAATTATTCCCGTGCGCCCATGCACCCGTGCACCCGTACGCCCGCCGCGAAGCGGCCAAAAAACCGGAGGTATCATTCGTGCCGAAATACGACGAACCGAACGACCGCGTCCGCTGTTCCTTCTGCGGAAGGACGCAGGATCAGGTCACCATGCTCATCCAGGGCCCCGGCGCCTACATCTGCGACGAGTGCGTGGAAAACTGCCTGTCCATTATGAACGAGGGCAGCGGCGGTAAAAAGACTTCCGCCGCCAAGCGCGTCAACACGCAGAGAAAACTGCCCAAGCCCATGGAACTCAAGGCCAAGCTCGACGAGTACGTCATCGGGCAGGACGACGCCAAGACCGCCCTCAGCGTTGCGGTCTACAACCACTACAAGCGCGTCTACAAAAAGACCGTCTCGGACGTGGACATCGTCAAGTCCAACATCCTTTTGCTGGGCCCCACGGGCGTCGGCAAGACCTTTCTTGCCCAGACGCTTGCCAAAACCCTTGACGTGCCCTTTGCCATTGCGGACGCCACCACGCTGACCGAGGCCGGCTACGTGGGCGAGGACGTGGAAAACATTCTGTTGCGCCTGATCCAGGCCGCGGACTACGACATGGACAAGGCCGAGCGCGGCATCATCTACGTCGACGAGATCGACAAGATCGCCCGCAAGAGC
>CAMVBD010000339.1 GCA_947165615.1 uncultured Clostridia bacterium
TCCAAAGGGCAGTTTTTTGCGGGTGGTGCGCTGGATGTTGGCGAAGTTGACGAAAATGCCCTGCGCGGTCTCGGGACGGAGATACAGCTCGTTTTTGGTGTCCTCGGTCACGCCCTGGAAGGTCTTGAACATGAGGTTGAACTGGCGGATGTCCGTAAAGTTGTGCTTGCCGCAGTTGGGGCAGGGGATGTTCTTTTCGTTGATGTAGTCCATCATCTGCTGATTGGACCAGCCCGCGACCACGGTGCCGTCAAAGTCCTCGATCAGGTTGTCGGCGCGATGTCTCGTCTTGCACTCGCGGCAGTCCATGAGCGGATCGGAAAAGCCGCCGAGGTGGCCGGAGGCGATCCACGTCTGGGGGTTCATGAGGATGGCGGAATCCAGCCCCACATTATACTTATTCTCCTGCACAAATTTTTTGCGCCAGGCGTTTTTGATGTTGTTTTTGAGCTCCACGCCGAGGGGGCCGTAGTCCCAGGTGTTGGCAAGACCGCCGTAGATCTCGCTTCCGGCGTACACAAAGCCGCGGCCCTTGCACAGCGCGACGATCTTGTCCATTGTTTTTTCGGTATTTTTCATCGGAATGCCTCCTGTTTTGTTCGTTTTCGCGTTCCCTTTATTGTAGCAAAGAGCGGTCTCTTTGTCAAGCGTCCGGGCGGGATTTTACGGCGTTCAAAGGAAAAGCCGCCCCCGATGGGAGCGGCGGAAGGGAAACGAACTTATTCGGCGACCGTAAAGCCGTCGGCCTCGCGCTTGGCGGCGAGGGCCTTTTGCATCTCCTTTTTCCTGTTGCCGGAGATCTCGTAGAAGAACATGGGGATCGCACACAGAAGAAGGCTGACGCCGGGCACGATGGACACGAGCGAGAACATGGCGAAGTTCTGACCGCGGGTGAGTTCCGTCGCCGCCATAATGACGTCACTGGAAAGCATTTTCGCGGGCTCAAAACCGATGGCCATGTACATGACGACGATGCCGCAGGTGGAGAGCGCAGACCCCAGTTTGTTGATAAAGCCCTGACAGGCGGAGCCGAGCGCGTTGTCGCGGTGGCCGGTCTTGAGTTCCATCCAGTCGAGACAGTCGTAGATCATGGCGATGGACATGGTGTTGATAACGCCCAGCGGCACACAGGAGATGATGACGAAGGGGATGCAGACGTAAAGATTCACGGGGTTCGGCAGGAACCAGCCGACGAGCGTAGTGCCGATGCTGGCGATAAAGCCGGACAGACAGGTCGTGATGAGCAGTTTTTTGTAGTCGAACTTCTTCATTAAGAAGGGCATGAAGATGGTGGCGCCGAACATGCCGACGATGGCGCAGACCTGGAAAATGGTCTTGACCGTGGAAACGGACGCCGAAATGGCGGCGGTCTTTTCATCCAGCGTCATATTGGTGTAATCGGGGCCGATGTAGAACGCATAACGCGCGACGTGGATGGCGGCAGCCTGCACCATGTAGCGCCCGGAAGAAAGGACGCCCATGCAGATGACGAGAAGCAAAGGCTTACAGTGGAAAATGCGGGAAAGCTGTCCTTTTTCGCCGGGTTCCTTTTTCTTGATCGGCGGGACGGCGCGCTCCTTGATGTGGAAATAGGAGTTGACGTAGAGGACCGAGCCGATCAGAACGACCGCGATGGCGATAATCAGATACTTTTTCTTTTCAAAGGCCACGGGGTCCGCGGTGGAAATCAGTTTCGGCAGCAGGATGCCCGCGATAAAGAAGAACACTTCCGGCAGGGCGGAGCCGATGGAGTTCCAGATCTTGGAGAACGAGACGATGGAGGACCGCTCGTCCGCATTCGGGGTCAGGACGTTGGGCAGGCTCCAGAACGGGACGTCCGCCATGGTATAGACCATGCCCCAGACGACGTAAACGACCGCGGAATAGATCATGAGAGGCGTCGTACCGAGATTGGGGCTCAGGTCCATCAGGAACGTGAGCATGGCGATGGGACCGGCGGCAAACAGGATATAGGGTTTGAGTTTTCCCCACTTGGTCGTGTGCCGGTCCACGATCATGCCCATCAGCGGGTCGTTGATGGCGTCCCAAAGGCGGGCAAGAAGCATCAGCAGCAGCACGAACACGGGCGCGAGGTGCAGCACGTTCATATAGTAGTCGCTGATGTAACTGGACATCATGGCGTAGATCATGCCCTGACCGAGACCGCCGAGCGAGAACATCCACAGTTCCTTTTTGCCGACGTACTTTTTCGGCGCGTAAAGCGCGGCCGAAGCGGCCTGTTTTTTACCCATAGGGATGGCTCCTTTCATGCGGAAGACCGCATTTTCTCAGAATATATTCATTATATACGATAACACAATGTTTTACAATAGAATTTTTGTGGAATTTTGATTGCTTTTTTCGTGCATTTCTGCTACACTTAGGAGTATGGAAAACACGATGAAAAACGAAACCGCCGAGCGGGTGCTGATCCTGTCGGCGGACACAGGTGAATACGACAACGAGTGGAGCGCCGAGGAACTCAAGGAACTCATCCGCACCGCGGGCGGCGAGACCGAGGGCGTCATCATCCAGAAACTGGAACGGCCCAATCCCCTGTCGTACGTCGGCAGCGGGAAACTGGCGGAGGCGGAACTGTTTTGCCACAACCGCGAAATTGACCTTGTGGTGTGCGACACGGAACTGACCGTCACGCAGCAGAAATACCTCGAAAAGCGGCTGGAAACCCGCGTCATCGACCGTACGCTCCTGATCCTCGACATCTTTGCCGCGGGGGCAAAGACCAGCGAGGGCAAGCTGCAGGTGGAACTGGCGCAGCTCAGTTACGCGCTGTCCAATCTGTCCGGCCACGGCAGCGAATACTCGCGCCTTGGCGGCGGCATCGGCACCCGGGGCCCCGGCGAAAGCAAGCTTGAAAGCGACCGGCGGCACATAAGGCGAAGGGTATACGCGCTCAAGGAGCGCTTGAAAGGGCTGG
>CAMVBD010000340.1 GCA_947165615.1 uncultured Clostridia bacterium
GGAATGCAGTCTTTTTTGTGATATAATTTACTTGCAAATGAAAAACATATCATAGGAATATTTTAACACATATCAATTGAAAATGCCACTGGAAATTTCAAAAATTATCGAAATTTCCGATCCGGTGTATACGTTCAGCGAGGTTTTGAATCATATTGACCTGAAAAAGTATCTTGCAAAAGAAGGGTGCAGGAGAACAGGCCGCCCGGAATATGATCCGGAAAAGCTGTTGCGTGTAACACTGTTTGCCTTTATGGAGAACGGATACGCGTCTGTCCGGCAGATCGAAAAGCTGTGCAAGACGGATATCCGCTTCATGTGGCTGCTCGACGGAGATTCGGCTCCCAGTTTCATGACTATTGACAATTTCATGAACAAAAGGCTCGTTGGCAGCATCGAAGAAATCTTCATAGAAATCAACCGGTATATCTTCGCAGAAGCGGGCGTGGATCTGAAACACGTATACATTGACGGGACAAAGATCACGGCGAACGCGAACAAATACAGCTGGGTATGGAAAAAGAGCAGCGTCAGGAACCGGGATAAGACGTTCAGAAAAGTGACGGCGCTGTTGGAAGAGATGAACCAGTTGATCATCACACACGGCGTAAAGTTCGGCGTCCGGGAAGAATACGCAATCGAATATCTTGAAGAGATCCTGACACAATTCGTTTCGCTGACCGGATTCGATCCTCAGACCAAAGTCCGGGGACGGGGGCATCATAAATCCATTGAACAAAGGCTGTATGACAGCCTGGCGGGATACACGGAAAAGCTGAAGAAATACGCGGAGCATATCCGGATCTGCGGCGAAGACAGGAACAGTTATTCCAAAACGGACCATGACGCCACGTTCATGCGGATGAAACGGGATTACATGGGGAACGATCAGCTATTGCCCGGCTACAATATCCAGCTCGGCATCTGTGATGAGTTCATTGCCGTTTACGACGTCAGGCAATACGCGTCGGACATGGATTGCTTCAAGCCGCTGATGGAGAAGTTCAACGCACAGTACGGAAGATACCCGGAGTATCCGGTGGCAGACGCGGGATACGGCAGCTTTGACAATTATCTGTTCTGCGAAGAACACGGCATGAAAAAGTATATGAAATTCACCATGTTCAAGAAGGAAACAGAGGACGAAACATACCGGGACGATCCATACCGAGCGGTCAACTTCCCGATCAATGAAAACGGACGTCCGGTCTGTCCCGGCGGGAAAGAATTTCATTACCTGACAAGCCGTCGTGTGAAATACAACCAATATGGCAGAACAGAGGAACTCTGGCAATGCGAAGACTGCACAAACTGTCCGCTGAAACTGGAATGCTGTAAATGTACAGGTAACCGTGTCGTGAGATTAAATGAGGAATTAAGCAGCATTCATAAAGAGGTCATCGAAAACCTGAACAGCATTCACGGCGCGCTGCTGCGCATGAACAGGAGCATTCAGTCTGAAGGCGCGTTCGGCACGATCAAGTGGAACAGAGCATACACCAGAGCGCGAAGAAGAGGAATTCAGGGCTTGCTGCTTGAAATTGCGATGATTTCCTTCGGATTTAACCTGCATAAATACCATCTAAAGAAGCTGGCGGCAAGCGCAGCTGCATAGAAAGCAGCCAGTTTTAACAGTAGAAGAAAACGACCGACGTCCGAAAAACGGGCGGCGGTGTGATTGTTGTACGTCGAAATACCGACGATCCTGTTTTTTCTGGCTGTTTCTTCCTATTTGACGAATTCAAAAGCCGAGACTCACCATTTGAAGTGAATCTCGGCTTTTTTGGTGTTGTTTTTTTACAGCCCCTTTTTTTTGCAGGGGGGCGGCGCGTTATTCGACCGTCACGCTTTTGGCAAGGTTTCGCGGCTTGTCGATCTCGCACCCGAGGGCCTTTGCGGTGTAGTAGGAGAGCAGCTGCATCGGCAGCACCGTCAGACTCGGGGTCAGGTTTTTGTCCGTGTCCGGCACCGTCAGCACCTCGTCGGCGTCCACCTCGGACGCGAGGGACGCGGTCGTGATCAGAATGGTGAACGCGCCTCTGGCCTTGACCTCGTGGATGTTTGACAGGGTCTTTGCCAAAATCGTCTCATCCGTCACGGTCGCAATGACGGGGGAGCCCGGCTCCACAAGGGAGATGGTGCCGTGCTTGAGTTCCCCGGCGGCGTAGGCCTGAGAATTGAGGTAGGAGATTTCCTTCATCTTGAGGCTCCCTTCCTGACTCACGGCGTTGTCAAGCAGGCGCCCGATAAAGAATATATTCCGGCAGCCCGCGATCCTGTCCGCCAGGATGCGGGTCTTTTCGTCGTTTTCGTGAATGGCGGCGTAAATCTTTTTGGGCAGGGCGGACAGCGCCTCCGTCTTGCCCATGGCCAGCGCGTAAAAGACCGCCAACTGCGCCGAGTAGGCTTTTGTCGTCGCCACGGCGATCTCGCGTCCCGCCTGCGTGTAGATGACCTCGTCGCTTTCGGTCGCAATGGCGGAGCCGGGGACGTTGACGATGGAAAGCGTCCTTGCGCCCTTTTCCTTGGCAAGCCGCAGCGCCGCCAGCGTGTCGGCGGTCTCGCCGGACTGGGACACAAAAATGCAAAGGGTCTTTTCGTCTACAATCGGGTCGGCGTAGCGGAATTCGCTGGCGACCTCAGCGGTCGCCGGAATGCGCCGCACAGACTGAAACAGCCGTGCGCCCACAAGCCCCGCGTGGTAGGCGGAGCCGCACGCGACGATCACGATCTTGTCCGGCGTCCCCACAAGGTCGCCGTCCGACAGTCTGTCAATGGTGCGCCGGACGGCAGCCGGCTGCTGCATGATCTCGCTCATCATGTAGTGCTCATACCCGCCCTTGTCCAGCTCCAGCGCGCCCGCGGTCACGGTCAGGGGCGCTTTTTCGACGGGCTCGCCCTTTTCATTATATATAGTAAA
>CAMVBD010000341.1 GCA_947165615.1 uncultured Clostridia bacterium
CGTCAAAGAGGCACACGCCTCCGTCGATCCCCGCCAGGGCGTTCAGGGCGGTCTGCGGCAGCAAAAGCAGGGAGAAAAACGTTTGCAGGAGCGCCCGCGCCGCAGGCGACAGCGGCGTCGAAAACGGCAGGGCGGGGCCTTCGCGCCCGAAAAGCGACAGGACGGACAGCAGCGGCTCCGCCGACACGGACAAAACCGCCGCCGCCAGCAGCAAGCCGCCGCCGGGCGTCGGGACGAAAACGGACAAAAGCGCCGCCGCAAACGCCGCCGCGGGGGAAAGCGCGCGCCGGAGGTTGTCCGACAGCAGCCAGCGGGTCAGAGGCGAAAACGCTCCTTTTTTCGGTTTTATCAGCAAAAACGGCAGATTCTGCGCGTCGCCCCGGATCCAGCGCGAAGCCCGGCGCAAAAACGAATCCGGCGACTTCGGGAACCGCTCGCCGAAGCAGACGCCGCCGACGAAGGCGGTCTTCAAAAGCGCGCCCTCCAGCACGTCGTGGCTGAGCACGCGCCCGGGCTCGAACGCGCCGACGCAGGTCTCGTAATACTTTCGGACGTTTATAAGCCCCTTGCCGCAGAATATCCCCTGTCCGAACGCGTCGGTGTAAAACTGCGAATAGGCGGTCAAAGGGCCCGCGGTGAACACGGAAGAAAACAGGGTCCCGCCGTCAAGGGTCGCCTCGCTGCGGGGGCAAAAACAGCCGCAGGCGGCGTTCATGGGATGGGCCGCCGCCGCAAGAAGGCTGCGAAGAGCCCCGAAGGGGACAAACGTGTCGGCGTCGAGGGTCAGCATCCATTTCCGGTCCCGGAACAGGCTTTCGTCGCCATAGAGCAGTTCAAAGGCGTCGCGCTTTCCGACCGTCAGGAGCCGTACGAAGTCCGACACCGCGCCGCGCTTGCGTTCGCGCCCCGCCCACTGTTTTTCGGTGGGGAGATAGGAGCGGGCGCGCAGCGCCGCGGCAAAGCGGCCGCCCCCGGCGTTCAGACGGTCCAGAAGTCTCATGAGCGTACGCTTGTCCGTCTCGTCCGAGGGAAGGCGCTCCTCGCCGGCGGGCTTTTTGTCCAGCAGCAGCACCACGCCCGTGTCCCCGTCCCCCGCCCCGCGCCCGAGATCCCGCAGCCGCCCTTCCCATTCCCCGATCTGCGACGCCGGCGGCAGGACGGACGAAAGCACGATCACGGACGGCTCGGGGACAAAGTCCTCACGGTCCGGGTCCAGAGACGGCAAAAGCCTTGGCGGGCACAGCGCCGCGCCGAGGCGGTAGACGAAGGGAGCCAAAAGTGTAAACAACGGAAAAAACAGCAGCGCCGACAAAAGAAGGCCCGCCGCTGGGTACGTCCACCCGCCGAACACGCCCGTAAGACGGACGCAGAAAAACCCGAGCAGGAGGCTGCCCGCCCGCGCCAAAACCGTCTGTCCCAAAAGCAGCAGCGTGCCGCAAACCTTGTGGGTGCGCACCCTGAGCCCGTCGCCGACGTGGCGCTTTTCGGGAGACAGGCGTGAAACAAGGGTCTCGAGATACGCCTGTTCGCTCTGTCCCGCCTTTTTTGCCGCGGACGAAAAATACCGGCGGTAGGCCGCCTTGGTTTTTTCATCCATTTTGGGATAGATCCCGGCGGGGTCCGCTTCCAGCAGGGTTTCACCGGGGCAGACAAGCGCCCGAACGGACCCGAACTCCACGCGCTTCAGGGCGTAGTACGCGCGTACCCGCGCCGGAAAGTCCGCCGTCCCGGCGTGTTCGGCGGCAAGGACCGCCACGGCGGCAAACAGGACGGCGGGCAGCCTGCCGCTTTCGGAAAAGGTCAGCGGGCGGTCAAGAAAGGCGTCTTTGAGCGCGGACAGGCAGACGTCCGGGGAAGGCAGTCCCGTTTGGCAAAACGAAAACAAAACCTCCGCCGCCGCAAAGGCCCCGTCCCGCAGACGGGTCTCTTCCCTTTTGCATTGCCCGAGTCCCGCTTTCAGCGCCGCAAGCAGATAGTCCGCGTTTTCGGTCAGCCACCGGTCCGCTTCCCGCTCCCCCGCCGACCGCATCTGTTTTTTCAGCGTCCGTTTTGCCCGGGCGATCCGTCCATCCATCTTTATCAGCGCCTCCGTTTCTTTTTCTCAGACTTAGTCTGCGCGAAGCGCCGCAAAAAATACCGGAGTCAAACAAACAAAAAAACCTCCGGCGTGTGCCGGAGGCTTTCGGTTGACGGGAAAACTTATTTGACGAGCGTGATAAAGGTCTCGGCGTTGACGTTGTCCACGATGAAGGTGGTGGAGTAGTACACGTAGCCGGTAGACACGTCGTAGGACGCCGACCAGTTGTTGGAGTAAGAGGTCGTCTCTCTGTCGCCGACCTTCCAGTGGACGCCGAGGGAACTGCTGGTCTTGCCGGTGTTGGGGTCCACGGTCACAAGGCCGGAGTCTCTGCGGGTGGAGATGCGCACGGTGACGCTTTCGCCGTTCATGACGGTGAAGTAGCCTCTGCCCTGATCGTCCTGCATGGTGGGCTTGAACTCGTCAAACACGCCGGAGAGCAGGATGTAGTCGGCGTCGACGCCGTTGAACGCGGAGTCGTCAAAGTGGACGTCGCGGTAGGCGACCATTTCGGTCAGGCCGAGGAAGGAAGAGTCGATGTGCAGCGCGTCAAGGATCATTTTGAGAATGCGCTTGAGATAGGTCAGGATGTCGGCCTTTTTCTGCGTGCGCACGCCGCTGACCATGACCTTGCAGTCGGTGGTCACGTTGTTGATGGTATAAGTGCGGCAGCCTTCAGAGTCCACGCCGTCGGAGACGAGAGTCTCGGTGCCGAAGCCGATGAACGCGCGGGCAGCGTCCAGATCGTCGCCCATGAACTCGGCAAGCTCGTTGCCGCCGCGGATGACGACGACCTTGAGGTCGGCGGCGGAGTAGCCGGAGCCGATGCGGATACGGA